>DATCEJ010000155.1:0-27590 GCA_036510135.1 Roseiarcus sp.
AGGCGATGTCGTGCTTGACCCGTTTTGCGGTTGCGGCACGACGGTCCACGCGGCGCAGAAGCTCAAGCGGCAGTGGATCGGCATCGACGTCACCCATCTCGCCATCGCGCTGATCGAGCGGCGCCTTAAGGAGGCGTTTCCCGGCATCGTCTACGAGGTCCACGGCGTGCCGAAGGATGCCGACGCCGCGCGCGACCTCGCCGAACGCGACAAGCACGAGTTCCAGAAATGGATCGTCGCGACCGTCGGCGGCCAGCCCTATAAGGGCGGCAAGAAGGGGATGGATCGCGGAATCGACGGCTACCTTCATTTCCGCGACGCCGACTTGAAGCCGCAGATGGCGCTCGTCTCGGTCAAGGGCGGCGGGACCAATTCGGCCCATGTCCGCGACCTCAAGGGCACGATGGAGCGGGAGAGCGCGGCGCTCGGCATCTTCCTCACGCTCAACGATCCAACCCGCGAGATGGAGAAGGAGGCCGCCTCCGCCGGCTTTTACGAGACCGGCGGGCGGAAGTTCCTCAAGCTGCAAATCCTCACCGCCGCGCAAGTCATTGACGGCAAACGCCCGCAGGTTCCTTTCGGCCATACCGAGAGCCTCAAAAAGGCCAGCCGCGAAAGCGATGGGCAACAGGCGCGCCTGCTGTGATCTTCGAGAATCGACCTGATCTCTTAGTTGAACATCCCACTCGTATAGTCTGATATCATTAGATTATCGGTGCGATTGAGAATAGGGGATCGCAAGTTATGGACTTGCCGTGATACCGAAATTGGGCCCGCGGTTCGGCCGGTGTCGTTGTAATGTCCAGCGACAGCGAGGTTTTCCGCGGCTTTCCCGAATTGTAAGGCGTTGATACTCTCCTTCGCTAAGGAGGCACGCCAATTTTTTGACACGCGATCTATTTTCAAAATCCAGAATATATGCTATATCATTTCCGGTGGCGGGATAGATGGGGTTGGCTTACAAGATAGAGGGAAGGCGAGACGGCAGGCGCTTCCCGAGGGTCGGCTCGCACAACCCGAGACGCGAGTTAAGACAACGGGGATTTTTTTTATTTGTTTCGCTCGTAACCCTTTGAAAAGTCCTGATTCCACCAAGGGAATCCAAGGAAATGCAAGCTTTTTTCCTTGGTTTTCCTTGGATTTCCTTGCACGGAACTCGCCCGCCGGTTGCATCCGCCGGCCGTAAGGGCAGGCCGCTGGCCTACAGCCCCTCACGCGAAGGCGCGCGCGGCCGCCTTGTGCCTGGCGATGAGGGCCGGGAGATCGACGCCCTCGGGGGCGCCGTCGATGACCCGCCATTGGCCCGCCACCATCACCCGGTCGGCGCGGTGGGCGCCGCAGAGCGCGAGCGCGGCGATCGGGTCCTGGGCGCCCGAGAAGCGCGGCTCGTCGAGCGTGAACAGCGCGAGGTCGGCCTGCATTCCGGCCATGATCGCCCCGATGTCGTCGCGGCCGAGGCAACGCGCCGAGCCTTGGGTCGCCCAGCGCAGCGCGTCGTACGGGGTCACCGCCGAGGGCCCGTAACTCAGGCGCTGCAGCATGAGGGAATGGCGCACCGCCTCCATCATGTTTGACGAATCGTTCGAGGCTGAGCCGTCGACGCCAAGCCCGATGGCGACGCCTGCCGCCTCGAGTTCCTTGGTCGGGCAGACGCCCATGCCGAAGGCCATGTCGGAGGCGGCGCAATGGCAGACGCTGACGCCAGCTTTCCCCAGGCGCTCGATCTCGCTGGCATTGAAATGGATGCCATGCGCGACCCAGGCGCGGGGGCTCAGCCATCCGGCCTGTTCGAGGAGATCGACCGAGCGCACGCCGAACGTTGCGACGCTGTAGACGTCCTCGTCGAGCGACTGGCAGAGATGGGTGTGCAGCCGGCAATCGTAGCGCTCGGCGAGTTCGGCCGATCCCAGCATCACCCGCTTCGGCACGGCGAGCGGCGAGCACGGCGCAAGCGCCACGCGAATCATCGCGCCCGGCTTGGCGTCATGATAGAGGCGCAGCACCCGCTCGCTGTCCTCGAGGATCGTCTCCGAATCCTGCACGATCGAGTCGGGCTGCAAGCCCCCGTCCTTCTCGGAAATGCCCATGGATCCTCGCGTGACCGTCATGCGAAGCCCAAGCTTCGTCGCCTCGTCGACCTCGATGTCGATCGCGTTCGTGAGGCTCGGGGGAAAGAGATTGTGATGGTCGGCGGCGGTCGTGCAGCCGGACAGCATCAGTTCGACGAGCGCCATCCGGATCGCGATGCGGAGCGCCTCTGGGGTCATGCGATCCCACACGCGCTCCATCGAAACGAGCCAGGGGATCAGCTCCTTGCCGAAGCCCGCGGGATGGGCGCGCGTCAGGGTCTGGTAGAAGTGATGATGGGCGTTGATGAGCCCCGGCAGCACGACATGGCGCGAGGCGTTGAACGTCGAATCGGGTGGAATCGCGGGCGATTGGCCGCGCGCGACGCATTCGACGATCTTGGCTCCCTCGACCACGATGCCGCGCTCGGAATCGGCTGCGAGGATGGCGAGCGGGTCCTTGATCCATATGCGCATGCGATTGGCGGCTCCGTTTCGGACGGGCAAGAGAGCGGGCGCTTAGGCGAGGGGAGGCGAAAGGTAAAGCCTTTCGCCGCGCCGCCCTTGAGGGATCACCCCCGCGGCGCGGTGAAAAATTGTATTCGACGCTTGGAATTTCGGCCCTTATGGTGGGCGCTCGCGGGGCCGTGAACGACCATGCATTTGGCGTGGATCGAACAGGAACCTCGCTCACGGCGGAGGTCGGCGTGGCGGCCGAACCGGCGATCGGGTTGGACTGCGGGAGGGATTTATATGCGCGTTGCGACGATAGCGGCGTTGGCTGGGGCGATCACGTTCGCCGGACCGGCCTTTGCCCTCGACAAGGTTACGTTCGGCACCAACTGGGTCGCCGATCCGGAGGCCGGCGGTTACTACCAGGCGCTCGTCGACGGCACGTACACCAAATACGGGCTCGACGTGACAATTCTCCAGGGCGGCCCGATGTCGAACGGCGGCATGCTCTTGATCGCCGGGAAGATCGAGTTCTTCATGGGCGGCGACATGATCGGCGATTTCCTGGCGGTGCAGAACAACATCCCGACCATCGCGGTCGCCGCTCATTTCCAGAAAAACCCACAAATCTTCATGTCGCATCCGGGCGTGGGCCTCGACAAATGGCAGGATCTTCCCAAAGCGAATCCCGCCTTCGTCAGCGCTGGCGCGGTCAACACCTTCTGGGCCTGGATGCGGCTCGCCTACGGGTTCAAGGACGAGAACATCAAGCCCTACAATTTCAATTCGGCCCCCTTCATCGCCGAGCCGCACTCGATCCAGCAGGGCTATCTGACCTCGGAGCCGCTCGAGGTCGCAAAGCAGGGCGGTTTCAAGCCCAACGTCTTCCTGCTCGCCGATTACGGCTACTCCACCTATTCGACGCTGGTCGAGACCCGCCGCGAGCTTGTCGAGAAGCATCCTGACATCGTGCAGCGTTTCGTCGATGCCTCCTCCATCGGCTGGTACCACTATCTCTACGGCGACAATGCCAAAACCAACGAAGCGATCAAGAGAGAGAATCCGGAGATCACGGACGACGAGATCGCCTTCTCGATCGGCAAAATGAAGGCATACGGCATCGTCGATTCAGGCGATACGCTCAAACTCGGAATCGGCGCGATGACCGACGAGCGCTGGAGCGGCTTCTATAAAGAGATGGTGAAGTCCGGCGTGGTCCAGCCGGGTATCGATTACAAGAAGGCCTACACGCTCCAGTTCGTCAACAAGGGCGTCGGCCTCGACTTGCGTCCGAAGTGACGCGCTCCGCCTCGCTCGGGCTACTTCTTCGGCGCGGGCAACGCATTGTAGACATCGGGCGGCAGGACGGCGGAGACGGCAATCGTGACTTTGTCGTCCGGGCCGAAATTTTTCACCTTGTTGCTGACGGGCGGGAGGCTCTTGAGGAACGCCACGATCGCCTGCGCGTCAGCATCGGAGAGGTGTGACAGCGCCGGATAAGGCATCACGGGACTAAGCTCTCTTCCTTCGGGCGTTTTTCCGGTGCGGATCGCCGCGATGATCTGCTCGTCGGTCCATGAGCCGAGGCCGGTCTCCTTGTCGAGGGTCAGATTCGCCCCCACGAAGACGCCGGCGCCTGGAATTGCGAAGCCGACGTCCGATCCGCCGAGATAGCGCTTCATGTCGGGCGAGCCGAGCAGGGCGCCGGGCGTGTGACAGTCCGAGCAGCCGGCGATCGTCACGAGAAAGCGCCCGCGAGCGACCTGGGCGTCGTCCGCGGACGCCGGAAGCGCGAGGCGCGCGGATGCGGTCAGGGCCACGACAAGGGCCGTGGCAAAGAGGCTTCGACGCATGGTTCTTCTCCTTCTCCGCTTTCGACGAGCGCTTCAGCCCGCGCTGGCCCCGGATATAGAAATCCCCTCCAAATGGGGGGGAACCGCCCAATGCTGCGAGGGATCCGGGTTATGCGCCACGGGCTGGATCTTTCCCCGCCACGCGACGCCCATCATCTGCGCCGTCTGGTAAGCCATCACGTTCCAGCCTTGCGCCGCTAACGCGCGCAATCCCGCCGCCACATGGGGCGACACCAAGTCATGAAAGACGACCATTGCGGTTGTTTCGAGGTAGGGCGCGCAAGCGAGCGCATCCCGGGTCGGAGCCTCCCCGTCGTGGTCGCCGTCGATGAACGCGAACGACCATCGGGCGCCCGCCTCGCCCAAACGGGCGACAGCCGCGGGGCTCGTTTCTGGAACGAGAATCGCCGACGAGCCTCCGCCAGCCCCGCGAATCGCCTGCTCGAATTCGCGCCTCCAGTCTCTATCGGCGAGTAGCGGCTCAACGACATGGAGCGGCGCAATGCCGGAGGCGACGAGATGAGCAGTCGACCACCCGCGCCACGCGCCGATCTCGATTCCGCTGCGTCCTTTGAACGCGTGCGCGTTGGCGTACAAGATCGAAGCTTCGTCGCGATTGATGAAGCCGACCGTCGGATTGCGTCTGTCGACACGAAACGGATGGTCGATCTGTTTGCGAAAATAGGGCCAGGTCGAGGCGCTCTTGTCCGCCTCGATCATGTTCGGAAAGAGATGATCGAGAATGGGCGCTTCAAGGTTGGAGGCAACGTAGTCCTTGGCCATGGATCGGACCTCTAGCAAAGGAACGAAACCGCCGCGCCCGCGTTCAATTCGATCGGATTCGAGGAGCTTCTGCAGTGGCGCGCCATAGTCTGAGGCGAATGGCATGCCGCCGCATCCAGCGTCAAGACTGGTGGGCTCTCCGCGGGACGTAGGCGCTGCATTGCAGCAAATTAAAGGCACTTGTACTCAACTTCTTCTCGCATTACCTGTTGTTCGACCGGAAAAGCGAGGTTTATGATGCCTGCGGTTCAGGCCCTTTGAGCGGCCAAGCGCGAGGGTGATTTGGCCAGTGGCAGGCGAATGTCCAAAAGCAAGGCGCGAGTTCTTGCAGCAGGTTGGAATGCCGTCGGCATGCGATTTGCACCGCATTGGGAGGATGTCGCGTTCTGAACGGACGCGGCGTAACGACGGGTTCGCATCATGAACAAGATTGCAACTCTGCCAACGAAAGAAGCGGCGATTCCGGTCGTCTCGCCCCCGCTCGTAACCTTGCGGGGAGTGCACAAGGTCTTCGCCAATCAAGTCACCGCTCTTGAAGGCTTGGACCTCGACGTCCGGGCAGGTGAGTTCCTCTCTCTGCTTGGACCGTCAGGCTGCGGCAAATCGACGGTTTTACGGTTGCTGGCAGGCCTCACGGGGCCGACGCGTGGAGAGATTGTCTGGCTCGCGAACTGCCCGGAACTGGGCTTTGTGTTTCAGGAGCCGACACTGACGCCGTGGTCCGACGTGTTCACCAACGTTTGGCTGCCGTTGCGCCTTGCCGGAGTGTCAAAAGAAAAAGCCCGGTCGCGGGTCGAGGAGGCGCTGGAGCAAGTCGGTCTGGCCGGCTTCGCCAAAGCGTATCCGCGCCAGCTCTCCGGCGGCATGAAGATGCGGGTGTCGATCGCTCGCGCTCTGGTGACCCGGCCGACGGTCCTCTTGATGGACGAGCCGTTTGCGGCCCTGGATGAAATCACCCGCCTCAAGCTCAATGACGATTTGGCGGCGCTCCGGACCTCGCTTGGGGCGACGGTGGTGTTCGTCACTCATTCAGTGTTCGAGAGCGTCTACCTTTCGGACCGCATCGTTGTGATGGCGGCGCGCCCCGGACGGGCGGTTGCTGAAATCATCGTCGAATCCCCGACCCAGACGCGTCAGGAAGGATTTCGGCTGTGCAAAGCCTACGCTGACACCTGCATCCAGACTTCTGAAGCGCTCCACGTCGCGATGGGAGATCGCCCGCCAACTATGTTCAAGGGCTAGGTGGCGTGAGCAAGGACGACTTTGTCGGCTATGCGGTGCCTGCCCTCACGCTGGGACTGGGGTTGGTCGCCTGGGAGGGTCTGGTCCGGTACTTTGCAGTCCCAACTTATCTCTTGCCCGCCCCAAGCCTCATCATCTCCACGCTCATCACCGATTGGCCGGTGTTGTCTGCGTCGCTGTGGGTGACGCTGTCGATTACGCTCAAAGCTCTTGGGATCGCGATCATCGGAAGTGTCGGGCTGGCTATTCTTTTTGCACAGTCGCGACTTGTCGAGCGTGCGTTCTATCCGTTCGCGGTCGCCATGCAGGTGACGCCGATCGTCGCCATCGCCCCGCTGCTGCTGATCTACCTGTCACCCGGCGTCGCGGTCTTGGTTTGTGCGTTTCTGGTGGCGTTTTTTCCCTTACTGGCGAACACCACGCTCGGGTTGTCGTCGGCGGACCACAACCTGGTCGACCTGTTCCAGATGTATCGCGCCTCGCGCACGCAGGAGTTCATGTTGCTCCGGTTGCCCTCGGCTCTTCCGTATTTTCTCGCCGGCCTCCGCATTAGCGGCGGACTGGCCCTCATCGGCGCGATTGTCGCTGAGATCGCCGCGGGATCTGCCGGGCAGGGGTCGGGGCTGGCCTATCGCATCGTCGAGTCTGGGTTCCGCCTGAATATTCCGCGGATGTTTGCTGCGCTGCTCTTGATTTCTGTAGCCGGGATCACAATTCATCTGCTGCTGACTGCGTTGTCGCATTGGTTGTTGCGCGATTGGCATGACAGCGAGCGCGGGCGAGAAACCTGAAACAAACCAAACAATCTGCCGTATGTAGGCTGGCAGGCGCGTTTTTGCGTCCGTGGCCGGACAGGCCGAGTTTGCGCCGTTAAGTACAAGGCGAGGTTACATGAATATCGGCTACCTCAAGGTCGAGCGACGCGTTGAGCCTCGGCGCTCCTCCGTGCTTCGGAAGCTTGGAATTGCCAATCTGGTCAATACAGCGATGTTCGACATTGCGGCCGCGCATGAGGCGTTGGTTCGCCGCCAGGCGGTTCCGGAACGAATCTCCACCGATGGCCTTGTGGTCGACGTGCCGGCTGGGGTTTACCACCCGCTGCCGGATTCGAGCTCTGAGTTTTTCATCCGCAATATCAAGGCGATGAATCCGAATCTCATCGCCAAGACGCTTGAGATCGGTTGTGGCTGCGGGATCATCTCGCTTTATATGGCGGCCAACTGGACGTCGAGAACGGTCGCGACGGACATCTCGCGCATCGCCGTCGAGGCGACGATCGCGAACGCTAAGCTTAACAACATCAATCTTACGGCTTTTCAGTCCGACCTGTTTGAGAAAATCGACGAAAAAGACTTCGACCTCATCGTTTTCAATACCCCCTTGGTTGACAAAAATCCGGAAAACGACATCGAGCGCTATAGCTTGTGTGATCCGCAAGGGCGCATCACCGAATCCTACCTGCGCCAGGCGCGCCGCCACGTGTCGAAGGACGGTCTGATCATTTTTTCGATCTGCAATAATTCCGCCTATGAGGTGATGGACGCGATCGATCTCAATTATGAGATCGTCGGCCTTGAGTTGGCCTATAGCGGTTTTTGGCGGGCGATCGTCGGCGCGCGCAACTGACGGCGTCAGACGCTCCGGACGGCCGAGGGGCGGAGACCCCGGCTAACGCCGCGCTGAAGCCGGGCAAAGTCGGTTCTGTTGGTTCGTTCGCAGGATGACGACCGGGAAGGCTTCTCGAGCACCTCGAGAGGTCGGTGGAACCGTCATTCGCACGACGTTCTTTGGTCGAGCGACTGAGGGTCACCGATTGGCGTCGCCAACGGTGCGCATGGTAGGAACGGGGGTCGGGCGGTTCGGCGCCCCGAGCGCGACTGGACGCGAGCCATGGTTGATGCAAGTTCGACGTCTTCCGGCGGCTTAGCCGAACCCCATCGCCGGGGGACGCGAAAATGGATCAGTCTCCTCTCTGAAATCCCTTATTTTGCTATCGTTATCATCGGCATCGTTGGCGTTTCTTGGACCAACGTTCTTGGCGTTTCCGTGGCGAGCTATTGGGTCACTATGACCCCCATTGCGGCGCTTCTTTGCGTCTGCGTAGGCTGGGCCCATTTGCCGCGGGGTCGCGGTCGGCTCGAAATGGCGGCGCTTCAGTTTGGTCAATGGGCCGCGGTGCTCGTCGCGATGTATCTCATCCACGTGAGCAATGCTGACGGCCTGGTCACACACGACGCGTTGGGGAGCATTCTGCTGACGCTGCTCGCGCTTGGAGTTTTCATTTCCGGATTAGACTTGAGGACCTGGAAGCTTTGCGTCGCCGGCGGTTTCCTCGCGCTGGCGGTGCCGTTCGTCGCTTGGGTCGCCAACGCCGGATTGTTCATATTTCTCATCGGAATCGCGCTGATCGCGCTTGGAGTGCTTGCCTGGTGGGGCGCCCATCGGTCACATCAGCACGCCTGAGCCATTTGTCCGTAAGCGCCCAAGCCTGCAACCGCCTTGTTCCGGGCTAACGTCAGCCAAGTGATGCAGCGACACGTGTTCGTGATCGCTCCAGCCCGGGACTTGCGCGGCAAAGCCGGATGGCGCCTAAAGAGCGGCCGACAAGAGGTTGGGCGACGGGCCGGGAAGGGGAGCTTCACTATCGCTGTGTGCGTTCGCGACTTGGCCCGCGTACCGGGCGCAAGAATAGGGAGAGGCGAGCCTCCGCGAGTCGACGTCGTGTGCGCCTCCGTCGGTCAAGCGCGCCTGGCGTCGAATGGACGCGCTCTTGAGCTTCTGACGCTTGCGCGTGCGGCGCCATTTATCGCCGCTCTCGCGCTCGCCGGGTGTGCCCCGGTCGGTCCCAATTTTGAACGCCCTGCGGCGCTGGTGTCGCCCCAGTTCAAGGAGATCAAGGGCTGGAAGGTCGCGACGCCGCGCGCGAACGAGCCGAAGGGCGAGTGGTGGTCCGTTTTTCATGATCCCGAACTCGATCAGCTGATGCGGGTTGTCGTCATATCCAACCAGACGCTCAAGGCGGACGAGGCCAATTACCGCCAAGCCCTGGCGCTCATCAACGAGGCGCGCGCCGGGCTCTTTCCTACAGTCAACGGCACGGGTTCTGCGACCCGCGGGCTTCCCGGCGGGACGAACTTGACCGCTGAGGCCGCGGGTTCGTGGACCCTCGATGTGTGGGGTCAGGTCCGGCGCGAGATCGAGGCGCAGCAGGCAGGCGCGGAGACGAGCGCGGCCATTCTGGCGAACGCATTGCTCGCCTCGCAATCGACCCTTGCGCTCGCCTATGTGACGCTCCGACAGGCGGACTCGCTCGAAAACCTGCTCGCCAGGACGATCGAAGATTACAAGCGCTCGGTCACGATCACGCAGAACCAGTATAACGCCGGGACCGCCGCCAAGTCCGACGTCATCACCGCCCAGGCCCAACTGCTCAACGCTCAGGCGGCCTTCATCGCCGCCGGCGTGTCGCGCGCGCAAAGCGAACATGCGATCGCTGTCCTGATGGGCCGCCCTCCCGCTGGCCTCACGGTCCCGCACGGCAGCCTGGCCACTCGCGTTCCCCCGGTTCCCGTCGGTCTGCCATCGTCGCTGTTGGAGCGCAGACCCGATGTAGCGGCGGCGGAGGAGGCCATGCGCCAAGCCAACGCTCAGATTGGCGTCGAGTTCGCCGGCTATTTTCCGGCCGTCTCGCTCTCCAGTCTGATCGGTTACTCGGGCAATCCTTTCGCTGCCGAGTTCGGCGGGAGCAATCCCGTCTGGTCATTCGGTTCGTCGCTGGCGCAGCCCTTGTTCAATGGCGGGCTTACCACTGCGCAGGTCGAGGCGGCCCGACAAATCTACCAGTCGGAAGTCGCCACTTATCGTCAAACGGTATTGTCGGCGATCCAGCAGGTCGAGGACGCTCTGTCGGGCATCCGCATCCTCTCGCGAGAGGTCAAAGTGCAGGAGGAGGACGTGCGGATCTCCCGGCAGGCGACGCAGATCACGCTCAACGAATATAAGGCGGGCACTCAGGCTTTTACCGCGGTTGTCACCGCTGAGACGCAGCAGTTGAGCGCCGAGGAGTCGCTATTGTCGACCCAGGGGCAATTGCAGGCTGACGCGGTCAATCTGCTTGTCGCGCTCGGGGGCGGCTGGAGCCAATCGATGCTGCCTGATGTGACCGCGCAGACGTCAGCCAGTCCGCCGCATTGAGCATAAATACCGAGATATATTTGTATTTGCTAGCGATGGTTTCGGCCAGCAATTTGGATTGTCTTGGCGCGTCACGATTTCGTTGTCTAGGGCCACCCTAACGACGCTTGGATTTATTTGGATTTCCTTGGATTCTCTCGTCCGAATCGATACTTTTCAGGGGGTTACGCGGACAAAACCGAACAAAATTTTTCTTGTGCCTTCCTCTCACATTCGCAGCGGGGATGGGATGAAAAGGTCTTTGTCTGAGAAGCAGCGGAGTTGGCCATAGAGCGAGCTTAACTTGATTTCCGATTTTCCGCAATTAATTGTCGCCCAAGGCACGTATTCGAAGACGCGGGGCCGCCATCCGTCGGCAGGGTGGTCTACGCCGAGTTCCACAAGGCGACCGCTGGCTCGTTTTTGTCGTGTTCGTAGCCGAGGATGCTGACGCTTGCCGTGCCGAGCAAGAAGAGACGCCCTTCTGATGGAGCAAGGCCGAGCCAGCGCGCCGCCAGCACCCTGAGGATATGCCCGCTGGAAAACACGATCGCCTGGTCATCCGCTGCGCGAAGGCGGCCAATGACGCGATCGGCGCGGGCGCCGACGTCGGCTGGCTGCTCGCCGTTCGGGCATCCGTCGCGGAACAGGAGCCAGTCCGGCCGGCCGGCGAGGATTTCGCTGCTCTTGCGCCCCTCATAGTCACCATAGTTCCATTCGAGCAGGTCGGGATCAAGCTTGGCGGCGTCGCCGAACCCAGCGAGCGCACAGGTGCGGGCCGCACGCTGAAGGGGACTGGTGAACACCCTGGCAAACTTGAGGCCCTTAAGACGCTCTTGGAGCCCTCGGGCTTTGCGCTCGCCCTCTTCCGTGAGGGGAATGTCCGTGCGTCCCGTATGCTGGCCGCTTGCGCTCCATTCGGTTTCGCCATGGCGGACGAGATAGACGCAAGGGAGCATGGCAAACCAATCCGCGACTTCGCCGTCAGGGGCGCTGAAGATAATAACGTCTTACTCCGTATGGCACAGATTTGGATATGCGATCGGTCGCTGTTCGACGGATCAGCGGCTGCTGTTTCGGCATCGTTGCCAGGTGGACGAACGACAGGCGGGCGTCGGAGCGCGCGGTTCCGGTTCGCTCCGCACATCCGACGACATTACCGCGTTCCTCGACCGGGCCTCGCGTGCGTTGCATGCAGCGCCGCCGTCGAGGGCGGCGCTGACGTTTTGGGATGCGCAACCAAGGTCACGCGCGAACTAGGACAGGGCTTCGAGGGCGCTCTTGAAATAACGGAACCAATAGAGTCCGCGGACGTTGAAGTGGCAGAGTTGGCCCTCGCAACGTCTGGAAGGCCGGCCGGTCGACACGGGCGTCGCCAGTCGGGTTTGTCTTCTTCGTCGTAGCGATTTCAGCGGCAAGGACATCATGCACAACGCGTTCTTGGCCTTGACGGCCGCGGGGTTGGCGGGCCTGAGTGGATACGGCATCAACGCGCAGACCAGTCCGGTACAAACTGCGCAAGTCGTGAATTCCACTCCAGTCTATACTCAAGAGGCCGGTGTCTTTTCACAATTTTTGAGTTCTGAGGCGCCCCAGTGTGTAGCGGTATCCAGGATCGGCTCGGTAGCGCGCCTGACCAAGCTCACGCGGGAGCAATTCGAATTTGTCCGCGCTCTCTACATCGCCATCCCGCCGATTTCGCGCGCGCTTCCTCCCGGGGACAGCGCTGTCGTCGCGAGCGTGAGCGGCCGCTCGATGATCGCGCTCGTGTCTGGCGGTGAAACCTGCGCGCGCTTCCTCGCTCCGGATTTCATCTTGTCGATGCTGAGCCAAGTCGGCAAGGGCGAGAGTGTAGCGGTCGGAGAGCCGATTTAGGGTCTCGCGAACCGTACAACGCCTGAGCTGATCCAGGTCTGTCCGCGGCGGCGTCGGTTCAACGGAGACTGACCTCGGCGACGCCACGGGTAAATTCCCGGCATGCCTGTGAGCGATTATCACAATCAAGCCTCGCCCCCGCTATTGCCGGAGGCTCCGTTCCCTTCTATCCACATCGAATGTGATTGAGTCGACGCCCGCGCCGCAACCTAAGGCAGGCGTCAATTTGGCGGCCGATCGCACGGGGGATCGGGGCAACACGATGCGGACATATGCGGCGGCGCTGGCCCTCCTTGCGGGTGTTCTCGGCGCCCCGGCTTTAGCTGCGGATTTGCCGACGAGGAAGCCGGCTCCAGAGGAAATCGTCGCTCCAGACTTGCCGTCGAGCTGGCACTACGAGATCACCGGCTACGGGTGGGGAACGGATGTCGCTAGCCAGACGGGCGTCGGACCTTTTCCCACCTCGGCTTCCTTCATCAACTTCCTGAAAATTCTCCAACATTTTCAGGGCGGGTTGATGACCTCTTTTGTCGCCCGCAACGACACGTTCATTGCGGGCCTGGACGTTATCCTTTCGCGCATAGGAGGTGGCACGAACTTCCAGAACCCAACAAGCCCGCTTTTCGGCGACCATGCAAATCTTACCCTGACTCAGGGAATCTTTACCGCCTTCGGCGGCTTGCGAATCCCGGTGGGTCCGCCGAACCTCCAGCTTTATGGCACGGTGGGCGTTCGCTATTTCTATAGCCGCACTGCGCTCGATCTGTCGTTTCCGGTGAGCGGCTTCCCACCCTCCGGCTTCGCCATTACAAAAAATTGGGCGGATCCGGTTGCTGGTTTCGCGGCCCACTACGCGATCAACGACAAATACTTCATCAACTTCCTGACGGACATGGGCGGCCTGAGCAACAGCGCGACCGGTCAGGTTCTCGGCTCGGTCGGCTACAATTGGACGCCTGCGTTCTCGACGACGCTCGGCTACCGCGTCCTTTACACCTACTTCCGCGACAACAACGGATCGCTCCACGACTATCGTTATCAGTCGTGGATGTACGGACCGTTTGCCGGAGCCAAATTCGCCTTCTGATCCGGAGCGCTGTTGCGAACGCTCACCAGCTCTCGAAAACGCGGGCGACGCGCTTCATGAAGGCGGCTCGCCTGGACGAAGCGTTGAAGTCCATGTCGTACAGGGCCAGGTACTCGAAGCGGCCCGCCGGGTCGACGAGCGCGTGGATGTTGTCGCGCACGAAACGCCGCGGTGGATCGCCTTTGGCCACGACGTCGTGGCGACCTTCGCCATAAGCGCAAACGGCGGCCATGCGCTTGATGTGATGAAGATTGGGATGAAAAAGTCCTGCTTCGTCGATGCGAGTGGCGATGCCCGGCAGAAAAACGCGCTGGAAATATCCCTGCATGATTGCGGGGAGCCCATCAAACCAGACGGGACACACGAGGACCAACGCTTCGGCTGCCTTCAGGCGCTGAACGTAGGCTTCGACTTCTCGACTATTCGCGCTCGTATCGACGTAATGGAGCAGTCCCTCCCGCGACATGACCGGGTCGAACTTCTCCGCGTAGAGGTCGAGATCGTCGACGATATGCCCATTGGAGCGCAGGACCTCGACAACGCGCGCGTGCAATGCAGCGACGAAGCTCGTTTCCACCGGATGCGCGAAGACGACAAGAATCTGCAAGTTACGCTCCGGCTGGCTCCGCGCGTCGATTCCGAGCCTGATCGCCACGTTCAGCGGCAATGAGAAATTCGATGCGCGGGGGAGCAATCAGCATCTCTCGGATTTCGTCCTCGAGCACCCGATCAGCATTGGTGACCCGCTCGCGCAGATGCTGGAGCTCGAGCCAGGATTCGATCAGATAGGCTTCCTCGTAGCGGCCGAGGTCGCCCGCGTCCTCGAAGATTCCCCAGGCGAACGCGCCGTCGCGGCGCCGCTCGAATCCGAGTTCATCCAGGGCTCGGACGAATGCGGCGCTGTCCTTGGGGTCGATCCGGTACTCGATCTTAACCAGGACGGGCCCACGATCGTTATCGATTTCCTCTCGTGTTTCCGGCAGGTTCCAATGCTGGGAGGGCGAAAGGTCAAGCGCGCCTCGTTGCAGCTTCCATCCCCAGGTGAGGGGAATCGCCGCAACCGCGCCCGCGGCTGCGATGAGCAGTGCGGCGGAAAGTCCGTATCTCGCGGCGATCTCGCCCCAGGCCGCGCTGCACAACGTCATCGTCCCATAGATGACGGTCAGAAACACGGCGAGGCCACGGCCGCGCACCCAATCCGGCAAGACATTCTGCGCGGAAGTGTAAAGGCAGGTCAGGTTGTTGACCCACGCCATTCCAGCGAGCAGGCAGGCGCAAAGCGCGATCGGGAGGTCCTGGGCAACGGCGAACAGCGTCAGCGCGAACACCGTCACGATCGTCCCGGCCGCAACCAGCCAATCCGCTCCGAACTTGTGGCGCAATTTCTCATGTCCAAGCGAGCCGACAATCGCTCCAACGCTGATCGCGCTAAGAAGAATCCCGTAGTGCTCCGCGCCTTGTCCGGTTCGACGAGCAATCAACGGCAAGAGCGCCCAATAGGCTGCAGTGAACGGATAGATCGCAAGGGTCCGCGCCAGCGTGGCCCACATGAGGCGATTGTTGGCGGTATGCCGGAGGCCCGTGCGTAGCGCACTGCTTAATCTTTCGGCGGGCAGGGACGCCCTTTGCCGGCCCGGCGCGCGCCACCAGGTCAGCGCGGCGATCACCACCAGATTGGCGACGACAAAAATCCAAAGCGCCGCCGCCGCGCCATAACGGACGATGATGAATCCGCCGAGCGCAGGACCGAGCGTGCGGCTGAGGTTGTAGCCAACGCTATGCGCAGCCATTGCTCCCGGCAATACCGGCTTCGGCACGAGTTGCGGCACGATCGACAGCCATGCGGGCGCATTTAGGGACCAGGCCGCGCTGAGAACGAACGTCGTCAAAAGCAGCAGCAGTGGAGACACGAAATCGAGCGCCAAGACGATGGCGAAGATCGCCATCAATATGGCGATCGCGTAGGAGATGGCGATGATCATCCGACGTGGATCGACAATGTCGGCGATGGCGCCGGCAGGAAGCGTGAATAGAAAAATCGGCAGCGTGGTCGCCGTGTGCAGCAGTGAGACGTCGAACGCGTTGAGGTCGAACGTCGTCATCAGCCAGCCGGACGCCGTATCGTACATGGCGATGCCGATCAGCGCGCAGGTGCTCGCCGTCCAGACGATTGCGAACGCCGGATGGGCGAACGCGCCAAGCATCGTCGACCGGCTGGAAGGCGGCTCCTGAATGAAGCGTAACTTCATCTCAATTCGCTCCTTGCGGACCCACGCGACTAGCGTGAAACGAGCGTACAGATCTCGTCCTTCTCAAGGGTCCGGGTCGCGGCGCTGAAGGGTGTCTCGCAATGGGATGGGGGCGAATGCGTCCTTTACGCACGCCATAGCAGGCTAGAGAAAATTGTTCACTCTCAAAAAGGGTTGAGCGGGATTCCGCTCCGACAAACCGCCACAGGCTCGCGAAATTTGGCGAGTTCGTGGCGGACAAGTCCGCGACGTTGGGACAAAGGCGTGCATTCGAAACACTTTTTCGCAGTCGCGAATGAAGTCGCTGCCGGAAATTCGTGCGAATTTCCCTCAGCCCGCTTTTTGAGCAGCTGCAGCGGTCTCCCACGGGCGCTTTTTGCACTGCGGCGCCTTGAAACTTTGCGCGTTGTTCGCCATTTGATCCGAGGGCTCGGCAGGTAGCAGCCGCCCGATTTCTCGCTCTTCCAATGGGGATCTTGTTGTCCAGCGAGTCCACTGCCAAGTCGGACGCGCCTGCAGCGGGCGATTGGGGCGTTTTCGGCAATGTGGCGTTCACGATCATGTTGGTCGCGAGCTCCGCGTCGAACGTCGGGTTTGCGATGTTCGACACCTCGTCGAACTGGCTCATGACCAGCCTCAATCCAGATCCGATGATGGTCTCGGCCGTTCAGGTCGCCACCACCTTGCCGATGTTTTTCCTGACTCTGCCCGCGGGAGCGATGACCGACATCATCGACGCGCGCCGCATGTTGATCGGCGCTCAGATTGCGGTCACCGCAATATCGATCGTTTTCGCAGGTGTCGTGACGATGCATTTGGCGACGCCGGCTGTGCTGCTCGCGACGACGTTTCTTTTGGGAGGCAGTGGCGCGCTGGCGGCGCCGGCATGGCTGGTCATCACGCCGATGCTGGTCCCGAAGCGCGATCTCGATAGCGCCATCGCGATCAACAATGCGAGCTACAATGTCAGCCGTGCGCTCGGTCCAGCGATTGCCGGATTGGGGATTGCGACCTTCAGCATCGGTTTGCCGTTCTGGTGTTTCTGCGCCGGCAATATCGCTGTCCTGATCGCGTTGCTGTGGTGGCGCGCTCCCCGCCGGACAAGAGAGACCCTTCCCGCGGAGCGCCTCTTCAGCGCGCTCCGCACTGGCTTGCGCTACGCCAGAAACAATCGCGACATCGATGCGACCCTGATCCGCGCCGTCGGTTTCTTTCCGTTCGCGAGCGCTTATTGGGCGCTTCTGCCTCTCGTCGCGCGCACGCAGATGCACAATGGACCGGAAGTCTACGGCATCCTTCTCGGCATGGTCGGCCTGGGCTCGATTCTTGGATCATTCGCCCTGAACAGCCTCAAGGCGCGCCTCGGTCCAGATCGGCTGGCCACGCTTGGGACCTTTGGCACCATTCTCGCTCTCGGGTTGTACGGCGCTGCGCGTGAGCCGATCCTCGCGGCGCTCGCCAGCCTGATTGCGGGCGCGTCGTGGATCACGATGATGACAACGCTGTTCGTTTCAGCGCAGGTGGCGTTGCCGGAGTGGGTGCGCGGGCGGGGCCTCGCGATTTTTCTGACAGCGTTTTTCGGCGCAATGACGCTTGGCAGCGCGGTTTGGGGCAGGGTCGCGAGCGTCCAGGGCGTGCCTACCGCCCTTTTTCTTGCCGCGGCGGGTGCGGCAATCGGGATGGTCGTAACCGCGGGGTGGAGACTGCAAACCGCTGCCGCGCTCGATCTCACGCCCTCGATGCACTGGCGGACTCCTGTGTTTGTGCATCCGATCGAGGACGACCAGGGGCCGATTCTGCTCACAGTCGAATACATGATCGAGCCGAGAAACCTTCAACCCTTCCTCGCCTTGGTTCATGAGATCGGCCTCGAGCGAAAGCGCGACGGCGCTTATGCGTGGGGCGTTTTCGAAGACACGCAGGTCAGCGGCCGGATCGTCGAGACTTTTCTTATCCAGTCGCTGCTCGAGCTCAGGCATCTGCGCACCCGCGTGACGATGGCTGATCGCATGATTGAGGAACAAGCCCGCGCATTTGTTACGCAGCCGGTGAAGGTGACATTTCTCGTGGCGCCGAAGCGCCATCGTCAGAAGAGGCGGAAAGGATCGAAGCGGCTCTCGGCTCGGGCGGCTCGTGAACCGGCCACGATCGGATAGCGGGCGTAAGAGATCGTCGGTTCGTCAATGAGCGTTAATCGCGCCGTCGCGGGCAGGGCGCTTCGAGTCCGCGATCGGCTTGGCCATCACACGAAGAACTTCGTCCTCAGTCGCGATCCTGCGAAAACGGTCGGGCGCGCCGACACGTTCGAATGCTTCGTGAAGGTAGGACCCGAGGGGTGGGCAAGCCCAGAAATCATAGCCGCTCCAGACGATCGCCTCGCTCCAGAGATGGACGAAGCTCGCGCCGCGTACTGCGTTCTCAGCCCATTCGCGATAGCCAGGCAGGAACAGCTTCCAGAATTGCTCGGGCTCGATCGGATAGCAGACATCCGAATCGAGCGCACGCCGGATAAGATTGTGCTTCTCGAGGACCGGCGTCAGTAGAAATGGGCCGATGGCGCCCCATTTCTGGTCGACATCGATCGCGGCGTCCGCCACGGCGATCAGCTCTGTCAGGGCCGGGCTCGTCGGCGGAAGCCTCAGCACCGCGTTGTTGACAAGGCTCGTTCCGACAGCGTCGGCCTGGCGGCAAAACACGAAGCCATCGCTCTCGAAGGCCGGCTTGCTCAAGCAGAGCATGTTGGTATCGACCCAGCAGCAACCCATCTGCCGCATCATCCGATAGCGAAACATATCGGCGAAGGTGGCGAGCGACGGCTTGCCGTTGGCGATGAATCTGCGGGTCAACGATTCATCGGGGCAGATCGTCCGCGCGTCTGCCTTGCGCACCCCCGAAGGCAGCTCGAGATGCGGATCATAGGTGAAGACGCGCAGGCTTACGCCCGCTTGAGGAAATGAGCTAAGGCACGCGTAAGCGAATGGGTTGAGCCGCCCATGCCAGAAGGACGCGAATTCGCAGTCGTCGGCCAGAGTCACTCGATCCTCGCCAGCACGTTGCGGCCGGCTTCCTCCCAGTCGCCGAAGAACGTTTCGGTCTTCAAATCCCCACGAGATACAAATTCGCAATAGATGTCGAAGATCCAGCTCGCATGGACGTCATCGAGCAGAACATGCCGGCCGCGCTGGCCGCGGGCGATACGAATACAATTGCTCATGTCGGAGCGGCAGACTTCGTCGGTATGGCCGCCGTCGACGTGAAAAATGTCGAACGCAAGTTCGGCGCGCCGGCTTACGAGCCAAGGAAGGACTTCGCGCGAATCGCCAGTAAACAAGTGGACCCGACCGGGGAACTCCCCTTTGAGAAAATCGACGCATTCGGCCGTGTAGGCATGCGACATGATGTCGACGCCATAATATTCGAGGCGCGGGTTTGATGACAGCGCCAGCAGCGCGCTGTGGCCGGCGTTGACTCCGACTTCAAGGAGCCTCTCTTTGAACCGAAAAGCGCGCCAGGCGTTGCGGCGGGCCGGGGCAAGCCCGATCTCGGGAGGCTGATCGACATAAAGCTCGTCAAGGTCGGCGTAGAAGATGTTGCCTTCCAGACGTTCGCCGGATTGCTTCACGAACTCGGCAACGCGCTTGAGACGCGAGCGGAACCGCTCGGCGAAGACCTCCTCAAGGGTGTCGCGCAATATCGAATAGTCGGGAATCTCCGTTGGGGGGATAGGCTTCCCGGGAAGAAGCCTGCGGCCGTTCATTGTTGCGAAGCCTTCGTTGGTGACCGCGGTCCTTGGTTCTTTCAGCGCCTATGGCACAGTTTCGATTGCCAGTGGAATGGTGATCATGCGATTGCTCTTGCCGCGCCGCGCCGTCGGCGCGATCCCTCTTGATTCTTGAACGTAGCAATTCCTATATTCGGGACATGTGTATCCCCCAACCGGCATGATTGGGATGGTTAAACTTGCGCTCGGCTTGCAACCGTTAGGCGCGGTTCGGGCGAGCGGAGCGGTTGGGAATGCGGAGAAATCTGCGGATTGAGGGCTACGCGATTGCGTCCGCCGACGGGATGATCGCGGACGCCACCGGATATATGCCCGACTCGCTCAAATTCGAGTCCGACCAACGTTTTCTTTCCGATGCGCTCGATCGGGTGGAGGTGGTTTGCCATGGCCGCTTGTCCCATGAGGGCCACCCCGAATCCCACGCCCGACGACGCCTGATCCTTACCCGCCGAGTGCCTGATCTTATACCCGATCCTGACAATCCGAACACCTGGCTCTGGAACCCTGCTGGCGCGACCTTGGAAGAGGCTTGCGACGCGGCCGGGTGCGGGTCCGGGACGCTCGCGATCGCGGGCGGAACTGAGGTTTTCAGCCTGTTTCTGAAGATCGGTTATGACGTCTTCTATCTCGCGTGCGCGGAGCAGGTGCGTTTGCCCGGCGGCATGCCGGTGTTCTGCCAAGGTCGGTTCGGCCAGTCGCCTGAGGGTGTTCTTCGAGACGCGGGTTTGCAGCCGGCGGAAACCCGCCGGCTCGAGCGCGAGGTGTCCCTTGTCAAGTGGACCGCCTGATTTCGGCCGAACATGGTCTGGCAGAGTCGAGCCGCCGGCGACGCATTTCGGATCGGCTGAAATGGTCCGGCCCCTTCAACTCGCCCATATTGACCACTAGGAAGCACGCCAAGGGGGCATCGAGCCGCCTTTCCCTTCGGCCGGACTTCAGCGATGTCTATAGGTAAGCGATGACGACTGAGCCCGTAAACCGCGCAGGGTCTGTGGCGGCGCTGCTTCCGGTTGTTCGCTATGGCAGGCGCTATCTCGGTCGCGCGACCGCCGCGCTCGCGGCGCTGACAATCTCCTCCGCCGCCACGCTGGCGGTGCCATTCGCTTTGCGCTCGATGATCGATTTCGGCTTCTCGAAAGAGAGCGGCGGCGCGATCAACGTCTATTTTCTCGCCATGGGCGCCCTGGTGGTCGTCATCGCGCTGGCAGCCGCCACCCGGTATTATCTGGTGACCACGCTCGGCGAGCGTGTAGTCGCCGATTTGAGGCGCGACGTTTTCGCGCATTTGTCGCGTCTCGACGCCTCATTCTACGACAGCGCGAGAACCGGCGAATTGGTGTCGCGTCTCACCGCCGACACGACGCAGATCAAGGCGGCCTTCGGCGCCTCGGCCTCGATCGCGTTGCGAAACCTCTTCATGTTTGTCGGCGCCATCGCACTCATGGTCTACACAAGTCCCAAACTGTCGGCGTTGGTGCTGGTCGCCATTCCGGTGATCGCCGCGCCCCTGATCGCTTCCGGACGGGTGGTCCGCGGGCGGTCGAGGCGCGCGCAGGACACGCTCGCCGAGGCGACCGCCTTCGCGTCGGAGAGCCTCGGCGCGGCGCGCACCATGCAGGCGTTTGGCGCCGAGGGCGCCAGTCAGGCGCGTTTCGCCGAAGAGATCGAAAGCGCCTATCGCGCGGCGCGCGAGGCTGCCGCCACCCGTTCCCTCCTCATTGCGATTGCGGTGTCGCTCGCATTCTGCAGTGTCGTGTTCGTGCTGTGGCTCGGCGCGCGCGACGTGCTGGCGGGACGCATGAGCGGCGGACTTTTGTCTCAGTTCGTGCTCTTCGCGGTGCTCGGCGCGACTTCTCTTGGTGAATTGTCGCAGGTGTGGAACGAAGTTTCCGCCGCCGCCGGATCCGCGGGGCGAATTGCTGAGCTTCTGGCCGTCAAGCCGCGCATCGTCGCGCCGCCGAAACCCGCGCCCATGCCTTCGCCGCCGCGCGGCGCGATCGAGTTCAGGCGCGTCGCTTTCTCGTATCCGAGCGCACCCGAAGTTTTGGTCCTGAAAAACCTCAGTTTCACGATTGCGCCGGGCGAACGGGTCGCGATCGTCGGCCCCTCAGGGGCCGGCAAGTCGACCATCTTCCAGCTCATCATGCGCTTTTACGACGTCGACGAGGGTAAGGTCCTGGTCGATGACGTCGACGTGAAGACGGTCGATCCGAAGGATCTGCGCGAGCGCATCGCGCCGGTCCAGCAGGAGGCCGCGATTTTTGGCGCCACGGTCGCCGAAAACATCGCCTATGGGCGCGTCGAGGCGAGCGAGTTCGCCATCGAAGAAGCGGCGCGGCGAGCAGCAGCGGATGGGTTCGTCCGTGAACTCGGGCTCGGCTATGCGACGAAGCTCGGCGAACGCGGCGTGACCCTCTCCGGAGGGCAGAGGCAGCGGCTCGCGATCGCGCGGGCAATTCTCAAGGACTCGCCAATCCTGCTGCTCGACGAGGCGACTTCAGCGCTCGACGCGGAAAACGAGGCGCTGGTGCAGGGCGCGCTCGACGACGTCATGACCGGCCGCACGACGCTGGTGATCGCGCATCGGCTTGCGACGGTTCTGAAGGCCGACCGAATTCTGGTAATGGAGGCCGGTCGCATGGTCGAGGAAGGCGATCATTCCTCGCTCGTGGCGCGGAACGGCGTCTACGCGCGCCTGGCGCGGCTGCAATTCGAATCCGGCGCGGCCGCGCTCAGTGAGACGAATGCGGCGAGCTAGCGGCGGCCCTCACTTTTGCGGTCGACGGCCCTAGCAATTATGGTAGAGGTCTCCCGCCCGCGCTTTGCCGCGATGGCGTTCGAAGGCGCCCCGACGTGGCGCGTTACTTTAGGCGAAGCAGAGTGACAGTTCGATCGACGACAGTTGCGCGCGAGGGCCGCGCCCTTAAACCAGCCCCTGCGCGGTCCCGGGGCGGAGTCGTCGATCATCTGGTCCTCCTCAAGCCGCGGGTGATGTCGCTTGTCGTTTTCACCGGCGCAGTCGGCTTCGCGCTTGCCCCGGGGCCAATGGATTGGATGAAGCTCCTCGCCACGCTTTCGGCCATGGCCGGAGGGGCAGGGGCCTGCGGAGCGCTCAACATGTGGTGGGACGCCGACATCGACGCCAATATGGCGCGGACGGCGATGCGGCCCATTCCGCGCGGCGTGGTGCCTCCGCTGGAGGCGCTGGCGATCGGAATTCTGCTTTCGGTCGTATCGGTGGCGGCGCTTGCGATCAAGGTCAATGTATTGGCGGCAGCGCTGCTGGTGCTGACCATCGCGATTTATGTTCCGCTCTACACCATGGTTCTCAAGCGCTCGACGTCGCTCAACATCGTCATCGGAGGCGCCGCCGGAGCGCTGCCGCCCGTCATCGGCTGGGCCGCCGCGACGAATAGCCTCTCGGCCGGCTCGATTGCGATGTTCCTCATCACCTTCCTTTGGACGCCGCCGCATTTCTGGGCGCTCGCTTTGTGCCGCATCGCCGACTACGAGCGGGTCGGTGTGCCGATGCTGCCCAATGTCGTGGGCCCGGTTAAGACCTGTCGGCAGATCGTGGCCTATTCAATTCTGCTCGTTCCAGCATCGCTCGGGCCCATGCTGATCCCGGGCGTTGGGCTTCTCTACGGCGCCATCGCGACTGCGGCGAATGCAGGATTTCTCTGGCGCGCGTTCGCCCTGTACCGCCTGCGGGACAGCGAGGAAGCGGCCAGGCGCAAGGCGGCGATGGGCCTGTTCGGTTTCTCGATTCTCTATTTATTAGTCCTGTTCGCGGCGATGCTCACCGAGGTCCTGCTGCGGGGCCGCGTGTAAAATCGGCGTTCTTGCCCGATGCTTCAGACGCCTTGAAACGCGGGCCTCGCGGCGCCACCTAATGATCGCAAAATGCCAAACCCTGACCCAACTGTAAGACGACGCAACTGGATCGTTCTGATCGTCCTCGTCGCTGTGGCTCTAGCGATGTACGTCAGCGTCATGATCAAGTGATGAGCCACGGGTGACGCCGCCATGAACGTCATTCGCGAGTTGCCACATGTGCTCGCAATCATCAATGCGGCGACCTTCGTTGTCCTCTTACGCGCCTACAGTCTGATCCGCGCGCGCGATCGCGAGGGACATCGGCGCACGATGTTCGTCGCCATCGGGCTCGGCGTCGCATTTCTCGCGGTCTATCTCGTGTATCACGCGTTCTCGGGGCTGGCGAAGTTCGGCGGCTATGGCGCGATCCGGCCGATCTACTTCACGCTTCTCGCGGTTCATGTGGCAATGGCCTTTGTTGTCGCGGTCCTCGTGCCGGTGACGTTCTTCAACGCGCTCAGGCAGAGATTCGCCACTCACAAGCGGCTGGCTCGGTTCGCGCTGCCTTTATGGCTGTTTGTCTCCGCGTCCGGGCTTGTGGTGTACGTGATGGCGGTCCACCTCTATCCAATGAATGCCAGTTGACGGTCCCGGGCTTTCCATGACCCGAACGGCGCAGACAGCCACTTCCCTCAATCGGGCGCGATTCGCCGCCGCCGCGCGGAGCGCAGTGCAACGGGAGCTCATCGGATGGGCGTGGCTCGCTGTCGGCGCGCTCGCGGTCGCTGGCGTGTTCGCGATCCTGCTGGCGCTGTCGCGCATTCCTGGCATGGAGAAGACGCCGTTTTGGCCGATCGACTTCTTCTACAAGGGCCTAGTGATCCACGTCGTGTTCTCGCTGGTGATCTGGCTGCAAGGCGTTTTCGCTTTTCTGGTCAGCGTCGCGACGCTGAAACTCGCCGGCGACGACGTGCGCGCCGCGCCGCTTGGGCGGCTCGGGCAGGGCGCTGTTCTCCTGGCTTTTCCTTGCCTGTTCGCACCGGCTTTCCTCGAGGCGACGCAGCCGGAACTCACCAATTACATCCCGATCATTCGCCATCCGGCCTACGACCTCGGACTCTTGGCGCTGGCGCTGGGCGTGCTTGCGCCCGTCGTTCGTCTGTTGCTCAATCTGCCGGGACGGCTCGCTTCCGCGCCGCCGTTTGCGGTCGCGATGACGCTCGGCGGCTTCGTCTACGTTCTCGCGTTGATTTGTTTTGGCATCGCGACGGCGCTGCTCGCGCATGCTGGTGAGCTGGCCTCGCGCGGGGAAATGTTCTGGGGCGGCGGCCATGTGCTGCAATTCGTCTACGCCGCGCTCATGGTGACGAACTGGTCGCTCCTTGCGCGGATGAGCCTGGGCGAAGATGTGGTCGATGACCGCGTCTTCCTTGCCTCGGTCGGTCTCATCGCGCTGATCGCAATCGCCGCGCCAATGTTCTACGCGACCTTCGCTCCCTTCTCCGATCATCAGCGTGAAGCGTTCCGGTTTCTGCAGTTTGGGATCGCCGCGCCGACGCTGATCTTCGCTGTTTCGCTTGTCACCCGCGCGCTTCGCGTGGCCCACCCGTGGCCATGGCGCGATCCGGCTTTCTTCGCCCTTGCGGCTTCGCTGGCGCTGTTCGCGCTCGGCGGCGCGATGGGGTTCCTGATCGACGGCTCCGACACGCGCACGCCCGCGCATTATCACGCGGTGATCACCGCGGTCAGCGTATCGAGCGCGGGCATGCTGCTCACTTACGGGCTCAAGGAACTGGGCAAGCCGGCTGCGCCGCCGCGCGCGACCCGGCTTCTCCTCGGTCTCTACGGCGGCGGCCAGTTCGTCGCCTCGATCGCGATGTTCGTCGCGGGCGGTTACGGCGCCTTGCGCAAAACCCCATCCGGAGCCGGAACGCTCGACACGGTCGCCGCCGCGGGAATGGCGATGCACGGGATCGCTTCGATCTTCACCATTCTGGGCGGCGCGGCTTTCGTCATCGTCGCCATCCGCTCTTTGTGGCGCGTCTCCCCGGTTCGACCGACCGCGACGCTTTGAGGTCGCCCAAGTTTTGAACGCTCTGCGCCTGCTCCTCTGGCGCCTGCCTCTTCCGGCGAGGTTAGGTGGGTGTGGGGAAGGCGCTCGCTTGGCTTGACCAAGAAGGCTAGCCCGCTTGCTCCAACTCGGTCGCGCGCAAGTGGACGACCGAAAGGCCGAAGAGGGCGAGCGCCAGCGCCTGATGAGGCAACGCAAGCTCGATCGGAACAATTGCGAGCAGCGTCGCAATGCCGAGCGCAACCTGGACCAGAGCGACGGCTGCAAGGACGACGGCGCGGCTCGCGAGCGGCGAGCCCGGCGCGGCCCGCAGCGCAACGATCGCCTGAACGATTGCGAAGGCGACAATAGCGTAAGCGATCATCCGGTGGTCGAACTGCGCTGTCGCCGCATCGCTGAAGATCGCCTGCAGCGGATTTGGGCGAAACGCCTCTCCTGCAATGAGGCTCGATCCCATCAAGGGCCAGGTGTTGTAGATGAGGCCGGCGCGCAAGCCCGCGACGAGCGCGCCGAGGCCGAGTTGGCAGAAGACGAGCGCGGCGAAGATCCAGGCCGAAGTCGCAAACCCGCGCGACGCGGTCTTCAGGCGCGGCCGTTCGCTCAAGCCCATTGCGGCGTAGATCAGCGCACCGAATGTCGCGGCGGCGATCAGGAGATGCAGCGCCAGCCGCTCCTGCGCAACCTCCGTGCGCTCGCTCAGGCCCGAGGACACCATCCACCAGCCGACGATCGGCTCGAGCGCGAGCAGGCCTGTCGCGACGGCGACCTGCCGTCCAAGCGCGCCTTTGAGCTGGCCTCGCCACCAGAACCACAAGGCGGGCAGAATGAATGCGGCGCCCACGATGCGCGCCAGCAGGCGATGCGCCCACTCCCACCAGAAGATGGCCTTGAACCCATCCAGATTCATGTCGGAATTGAGCTGGGCGAATTGCGGGATCTGTTTGTAGCGGTCAAACTCGGCCTGCCACTCCACGCCGCTCAGCGGGGGAAGCACGCCGGTGACGGGTTTCCATTGGGTAATGGAGAGGCCGGATTCGGTGAGCCGCGTCGCGCCGCCGACCAGCACCATGAGGAAGACGAGCCCTGCCACAGCGATCAGCCAGAACCGAACAGCCCGGCGATCGTCAAAACTTGCCGCTTGGGCGACGGCGGGCGCGCTGCGAGTTATGGTCATGGGGACGCGAAAGGCTTGTTTCCGGAACGGCTCGGTCAGGAACTCCCGCCTTTTGTCTCAAACATGATCAAGGCGCAAACGCGGGCGAAAAGCGGCGCCGGGCGTCGGCGGCGCCTTGCGAGGAGATGCGGCCGCGGTTTTGAGTCGCCGAAGTGGGGACACGACGACCGCAGGCGCGCAGATTTTTGTCGGTGAGCGTTTTTCTTGGCAAAAATAGAAACTTATGCTATAGGTTTTACATTGGCGGAATGAAGGGGCTGCTTCGTGGCGTCGCGTTGAGACAGGATGAGGGCGCTCGAGGACTTTTCGCGCGGAGCCAGAGATCAGGAGAATTTTTTATTTCAATTGGCTGCAACCCGTTGATAAGTCCAGAGTTGGAAAAATAAGCGATAGGTAAAGCAAGCTGTTTTGCGTTTACTAGCGTTTATTGACGCTTAGTAGCGTCTATGCGCGCTCGTTTCCAGCGAGTTTACGTCGCGGCTGGGTGGTTTTTCGCACTGCCGGCGGAGAGATCGGACGATCACGCCTTTGTGAAGACATGAAGTCACGGAGTGGGGACCGCCAAGATGTAACAGACGCAACCAAAGTGTCGCCGGACGCCGTTAGGCTTTGCCGCCGGCGCATCGCCGCCTTGCTGCGAAAACAATTGCCGTTCTGTTCATGCTGTGTCATGAGCGCGCATCCCAAACAAACCAGTCGACTAGGAACCAATGTCCTTTCTGAACGGCAATAAGTTTGCTGATCGCCAAGCCAACGCCGCCAAGGCGCGCAAGGAAATGGCGGAAAAATTTCTCGCCAACTCGAAATACGACCCCGCAGATCCCGCCATCCTCGAGCGCGAGGCTAAGCGGAAGGAAATCCTCGAAGCGCGCAAAGTGCGCGACGTCGAGCGCGCCAAGCGCAAGGCGGAACAAGAAGCCGCTGAGGCCGTCCGCCGCGCCGCCGAGGAGGCAAATCGCCAGGAGCA
>DATCEJ010000156.1:0-2155 GCA_036510135.1 Roseiarcus sp.
TCTCGTGATGCTGGCGAACCCGCAGTTCCTCGCCAGGTCCGTCGGCTTCGTCGGCGCCTCCGACGGATGGAGGCAGCTTCGCGATCACGGGCGTCTGGCCGACCCGTACGACACCGCGACAGACGGCAACATCGCCTTGTCCGCCGAGCTTGCCATGGGAGCCGACGGGGCCTCGGTTCTTGCGGTCGGTTTTGGCCGCACCATCGCGGAAGCCGGCTATCACGCGCTGACGTCGAGCATGAGTCCGTTCGAGACGATCTTGGATGACTATTCGTCCGGATGGCGCGCTTGGCAATCTTCCTTGCGCACCATGGAGCGGCACGCTCATGGCCAGAACATCTATCGCGTGAGCGCCAACATCCTTCGCGTCCATGAGGCGCCGACGTTCCCGGGAGGCTTCATCGCCAGCCTGTCGATTCCGTGGGGCTTCAGCAAGGGTGACGACGATATGGGGGGCTATCATCTCGTCTGGCCCCGCGATCTCTGCGAAACCGCCAGCGCGCTGCTCGCGTGCGGCGCGCACAGCGAGGTCCGCCGAATCCTTCGTTATCTCCGGGCCACACAGGAGAAAGACGGGTCGTGGCGGCAAAATTATTGGCTGGACGGCGCGCCCTATTGGAGCGGCGTGCAGCTCGACGAGTGCGCGTTCCCCATGCTGCTCTTGGACATGGCCCGGCGCGAGGGCGCGGTTGGGCCCCCGGACCTTCCACAGTTCTTGCCGATGGTCGAGCGTGCGGCGGCCTTCGTCTTGCGCACCGGCCCGAGAACCAAGCAAGACCGTTGGGAGGAGAACGCCGGCTATACGCCTTTCACGCTCGCCGTGATCATTGCGGCGCTGCTCGCCGCGGCGGAGATCGCAGAAGCCTGCGACGTCGAGGCTCTTCCGGCTCTTCTGCGCGACACGGCTGACGCCTGGAACGAGCAGATCGAGGACTGGATCTACGTCGAGGACACGCCACTCGCGCGCGAAGCCGGCGTACACGGCTATTACATAAGGGTTGCTCCCGAATCGCCCACGACGGAAGGCCCGGACGTTCATGGACTGGTCCAGGTGCGAAACCACGAGGTGGGAAGCGGAGCGATCCCTGCGGACCAACTCATCAGCACGGACGCGATCGCGCTTGTCCGGTTCGGACTGAGGGCGCCTGACGATCCGCGCGTGCTCGGCACGATTGCGGTCATCGATCGCCTGCTCAAGGTCGAGCTACCCCAGGGGCCCGGCTGGCGCCGCTATAATCTCGACGGCTACGGCGAGAAGGCGGATGGAAGACCCTTCGACGGGGTCGGGATCGGCCGCGTCTGGCCGCTCCTGGCGGGCGAACGGGCGCATTACGCGCTTGCGGCGGGAAAGCGCAAAGAGGCGGAGGCGTTGCTCGCGACAATCGAGGCGCAGACCAGTCCTGGCGGCCTCATTCCCGAGCAGGTATGGGACGCCGCACCCATTCCCGAGAGGGAGCTCGCGCCCGGCAAGCCGACGGGCTCGGCCATGCCCCTCGTCTGGGCGCATGGGGAATATGTGAAGCTGTTACGCTCGCTCGCAGACGGCAAAGTGTTCGACATGTCTCCCCATACGATGCACCGCTACCTCGGCAAGAAACGGATCGCCCGCGTCCGCCCGTGGCGCGAGGATTGTCCGACGGCCGGCGTTCTCTCCGGACAGATGCTGCGGCTCGATCTGCTCGAGGAGTCGATCGTCCGCTACAGCCGCGACAACTGGAAGACCCAGGCCGACGTCGCGACGAGCGACACGGGCCTCGGCCTGCATATTACGGAACTGCCGACGGCGGGAATGGCGCCGGGCGCCAAGCTCGTCTTCACCTGGCGCCGAAAAGCCGACGAGGTCTGGCGCGGGCGGGATTTCGAGGCGCGCGTCATTGCGCCGTGAGCGCAAGCCTAGGCTGGGAGCCAAAACATATCCGAGCGATCATCATCATCGCGCCTGCGCGGCCTTCGATGTTCCCACATGGGCGAAGCGCCTGGCGTTGTGAGTATTCAGCGCGGCGCGCAAGACAGGCATTTGCTTCCAAGCCTTCAGCTTTCGGAATCCTTTTACGCCCTCGATCATGCCGGCGGCGGTCCATCTGAGCGCCATGCTCACGTCGCGCCAGCGTTTGACGTTGTGGTTAACGCGCCGGATGATTCCGTTGATGTTCTC
>DATCEJ010000157.1:0-18477 GCA_036510135.1 Roseiarcus sp.
GGGAGTGGCTTTGACTCTACCTGGTAGAGGACTGGCCTGCCTTGGCGTGTTTCAATGCCAAAACGCGGCTACGCGTGAGGCGCGTGTCTCGCCTGTGATTGAATTGCCGAGACGCCGCACGGATTTGTAGCGCAGCCGTGCAACCGACTGCGCCACAAATGCCTGTTAGGCGAAAGCGAGTTCCTTAGCCAGTTCCTTCGATTCTGGTGGCTCGATTCCGAGCTCCTCACGGAACGCTGTCAGAGCCGACAGGAGGCCTTCTCCGGTGTCGAAAAGCCCCGCGTAGCTCATGGTTGTCCCGATCCGGCGCGGCCTGCCGATCAGCTGCGGATTGCAACCGACGGCTTTTAAAACCCTATAGATCCGGGCGTCGAACACCGAGACGATCTGGGTCAGGCCGGCGACAATGGCAACCTCTCCAATGCCTGCGATCAACTCACTGAGAACGAAGTTGACTCCGTGCCGGCTGCGCTGAGGCTGGCCATCCACGGCCACAGCACAAATCCGGGAGCTCTCCCAGATCGTCGCGCTCTCGATAAATTCCCCCTCTGGGAGGAGGCAGGGAAAAATATCACGCAGCATGTTTGGCCCGGTGGTCGGCAGCAACCTCAAAGACCCCCAATATTCATTTGTATTTGGATCTACCGATACCAGATACAACGGATTGGCGTCATCGAACTCATCCCGCTCATATCCATCCTTCACAGTAACGTCCCAACCCAGTCGTTCCGAGAAAGTGATCGCCCTGTTACGAAACATTGCGTCCATTTCCATCGGAAACAACGACGCTCGAGAACCTTCAATCAACTTCAACATCGTGGCATCTCCCTTGCTACGAGACCACGAACGTTAACCTTAATTTTTAACCATTACAATTCCACATAGAAGTTGAGTTGACAATTTGAGAATCACTTAAAGGAAGAACCCTGGAGTGCCTTCGCAGGGATAACGCCAGTAGCAATAGCAACGCCAACTGCATGTGTTAAGTTCGCGCAATTCAATTTATGTCTAGCCGTATCAAGGTAACTCTTTACGCTGCCAAACGATATATTCAATATATCGGAAATATCCTGGTACGTCTTCCCTCGAGCGGCCCAAATTAAGCACTGTTCTTCCCGCTTTGACAACTTGACCGGCGGGCTACTTAGTTTGAGATTGACACTAGCCGCAGAGTCGATCAGGACCGAGATCAACTGAAGTTTTACCATATTGCTTTTTTTGAATTCTTGCCATTCTGATTTTGCATGATTGCTGGTATACGAGACTACGGAATAGACGCCTCTCCGATTGCGAACCGGGATCGACAAGCCGTTGAGGCCGACTTCGTGAGTCAACGCGTCTGCAAAAAACGCTTGAACCGCGGGATCGTCGCGAGCCAGCTCATCCCAGTCGAAGGGAAGAACGGCCTTACCCCCATATGCGATAACTGGGTCAATTAGGACATATTGCTTGAGAAAATACCGAGTCTGCCACTGAAACGAATAGGTTACAGTCCCGGTAAGCAGGCTAGCGTCAGAACTCTTGTCGGGAGCAAAACGCATATACGCAATGTTGCTGACGCCAATATCCAGCGCGATTGCCTTAAGCGTTTCCTCGAGATCTTGCTCGTTGTAACCGAGGATCGTATCCGTAAGTCTTATTGCGGCCGATTCAATCGTGACATTTCCCATAAGCGTTAGCCATAGACATCATGAACGAATTTCTAGAGCCTCGGCCAAGGCTTCATCGCGGGCGAAACCACCGATCGACGCAATCGCCCGGTCGATCTTCCTCGTCACTTTCGCCCACAAGTCAATTGGATTGACTAAGACCTTGATCAGCCGGCGGCCAGCGAGGTCGACATCTCCACAGTTTGCCGTTGATGGTGTTGACCGCTCGCACAGCATCGTCGACTCTGTGGGCATCATCGCCCTCCCGCCCAAATTGCACCTTGGTTCCGTCACTAACGTATCATGACAATGGCGGGACAATCAACAAACATGTGGAGGCGGAACGGAGAACAAGCCCGGCCGTACCGCGCCAGGAGGCTAATTCCCTCCGGGCGCCATCGAATATCCAATGAAGAATTGAGAACCGAGCAGCCGTCGCAGGCCCTCATGCAATGACCGACTTTGCATGGACAGAGGGCGTTGGCGGCGAGGTCGTCGCCGACCGCAAGCGCCTGGAGGCCGTCGCCTATGGGCCGCCGCCGGACAAGGCGCCGACGATCGTCATGCTGCATGAGGGCCTCGGCTGCCTCGCGCGCTGGCGTGACTTTCCCCAGACACTTGCGGCCGCGACCGGCCATGGGGTGTTTGCCTATTCCCGCGCCGGCTATGGCAGGTCGGACGCGGTCAATCTCCCGCGTCCGCTCGATTACATGAGCCGCGAGGCGCGGTTCAGCCTACCCGCTTTGCTCGAGGCGATCGGGCTCAAGCGTGGGATCCTGCTCGGGCACAGCGACGGCGCCTCGATCGCGGCCATCTATGCCGGCGACCGTTCGGACGCGCGGATCGAAGGCCTGATCCTGATGGCGCCTCATCTTTTCACCGAAGCGATGGGCCTCGCCTCGATCGCGGAGGCGGCCCATGCCTATGAGACCGGCGACCTGCGCGCGAAGCTCGCGAAATATCACGCCCATGTCGACGTCGCCTTCCGTGGCTGGAACGACGCCTGGCTCGATCCCGGCTTCAGGGCCTGGAACATCGAGGATGCGGTCGGCCGCTGGCGCGCGCCCGCGCTCCTCATCCAGGGCGCGGACGACCAATATGGAACGCTGAAGCAGATCCGCGCCATCGAGGCCCGCTCGCTTAGCCCCGTGACGAGCCTCATCCTCAAAGACTGCCGCCACGCGCCGCAGGTCGACCAGCCCGAGGCGACGCTCGACGCGATCGTCCGGTTCTGCGCCAAGGTCACGGCGGAGACGCGCTAAAGCGGGTTCGGCCTGGCGGCCAAATAAATGCAAGGAAATCCAAGGAAAAACAAGGAAAAAGGCTTGCATTTCCTTGGATTCCTTTGGCGGATTCGGGCCTTTTCAATGGGTTACGGCGAATCCAAATAAAAAATTTCTTTCCTCTCGTTTCCCTCTTCGCCGAGCCTCAGGAAGAACCGGATTCGATTCCCCATTCATTCTGAATAACATAAAATGTCGATTTGCGCAAGAAAACGTTGGATAATAACATGGCCGTTGCTGGCCGGCTCGCCGGCGAGCCCCTCGTGTTGACCATCCGACGATTCGGACTGACGTGGCCATTGGCCCTCACCGCCGCGCGGTGAACACAATCACACCGCGGCCGCGGCCCGGCGTAACGGCTTGCCGCCGTAGAAAAGCCGCATCGTCGCCATGGTTTGGCGAAAGACAGGCGTCCACCAGATTTAATGCGGCTGCATTATCGCGGCAAAACAAAGGAAATCCGCCTTGAACCGGGCATTGCGGGCAGGCGCCCAAAAGCACGACGGGCTCCGCCCTTTGCCGAACTCGCCCGGCCATGCCACATTAGGGCCACGGCCATAACGCGGGCGGCGGCGAATGGCGGACGTCAAACTGTTTTCTCTTCTGTGTTTCGGATGAGTTCGGCGACGATCGCGACGACCTGCGCCGCGCGCTCACGCGGCCGAACGTCGAGATCAAGATTCAGGAGGATTTCAAGGCGCTTGGCGGCGATACGCTCGCTATGCTCGAAGAATACTTGGCGAGCTGCGACATCGTCGTGCATTTCGCGGGCGAGATGGCTGGATCCTCGCCAGCGTCGACCAGTGTCGATGACCTTTTTCTGCGCCGACCCGAGCTTGCGGCTCGGCTGGCCGAAAAGGGGATGGACCGAGAGGCGCTTGGGCGGCTGACCTATATCCAATGGGAAGCGTGGTTCGCAATCGGCTTCAACAAGGACGGCGCCAAACAGAATCTCGTTATCGTCGCGCCGGCCTTTGGAGTGAAACGCGGCGCAAAATTCGCGCCAACCGATGCTTCGCGCGCCTCGCAGGCCGATCATCTCACGCGGCTCAAGGCGATCGATGTCTATCCCGCGAAACCGTTCACCAGCGCCGATAACCTTGTCGCGCGCGTTTTCGCGTCTGCGGTTCTGGATGCCCTTAAGAAAGCGGGATCGGTCACGAAGCCCCGCAATCTGCCCTTCGCGTCGCTCGGCGGCCTGTTCGCCGGCCGCGACGAAGACCTTGCCGACCTGCATACGGCGCTGCTGGGCGCCAGGGGCGCTCCGGTCGCGCTTCACGGTCTCGGAGGGATCGGCAAGACCCGGCTTGCGATCGAATATGCGTGGTCTCGCGAGGCGGCCTATTCGGCGCTTCTGTTCGTCAGCGCGAGCGACAGCGCCGCGCTCAACGCGGGTTTGGCGGGGCTAACGGGCTACGAGATTCTCGACCTGCCGGAGAAAGAGGCGCGCGACGATGCGACCAAGATCACCGCCGTCCTGCGCTGGCTCGAGTCCAACCCGACCTGGCTCATGATCCTCGACAACGTCGACGACCGCGCCGCCGTTGCCGAAGTGGCGAAACTCATGCCGCGTCTCAAAGGCGGCCATGTCGTCATCACCGCGCGGGCGTCGAATTTTCCCGCTGGTGTGCGAAAGCTCGAAGTTTCCACGCTCGACGAAAACGCGGCCGCGCAATTCCTCCTCGACCGGACGGCCGCTGACCGGAGCAAGAGCAAGGATGATACGACGCTAGCGAGGGCGTTGGCGCGGGAGCTTGGCGGCCTCGCGCTGGGGTTGGAGCAGGCGGGCGCGCATATCGCGACCGACCGCATCGGCTTTGCACGCTATCTCAAGCTTTGGAGCGAGAGCCGAGAGAAAGTGCTCGCCTGGGCGGACGCGACGGTGACGTCCTCGGATCGGACGCTGGCCACGACCTGGGCGACATCGGTCGCGCGGCTCTCGCCGGAGAGCCGGAGGCTGCTCGACCGGCTCGCCTTCCTTGCCCCCGACCCGGTTCCGGATTCGCTCCTCGACGTCGCCGTCCCCGGCGAGGCGTCGGACCTTGAAGCCTATGAAGCACGCGGGGGCCTTTATGCTTATTCGCTGATTTCGGGCGTGACCACAGAGGACGGCGGCGCGCCCGGCTTCGTCGTGCATCGCCTCGTGCAAGATTTTGCCCAGCGGGCGATGAGCGACGAGCGCCGTGCGCAGGCATTGCAAGAGGCGCTGGAATGGGTGAACGCGGCCTTCGTCGGCGATCCCGAGGATATGTGGAGTTGGCCATTCTCGATCCGCTCGCGCCGCATGCGCTCGCCGTCGCGCTCCACGCGGACGCGGCGGAGATAGCCAAGCCAACGTCGCTCCTTTTCAATCAGATTGGCTCGTTGCTCATCGCCAAGACGGATTACGATGAGGCTGAACCGCTCTGCCGCCGGGCGCTGGCGATTGACGAGATGAGCTACGGTCCGGATCATCCCAATGTGGCGAGAGACCTCAACAATCTCGCACAGCTGTTTCAGGCCACGAACCGCCTTGCCGAAGCCGGATTGCTGATGCGCCGCGCGCTGACGATCGACGAACGAACCTACGGCCCGAATAGCCCAAATGTAGCGACGGACCTCAACAATCTCGGGCTCCTGCTTAAGGCCACTAACCACCTCCGCGAAGCCGAACCGCTGATGCGCCGCGCGCTAGCAATCGACGAACAAAGCTACGACCCTTCTCACCCCACAGTTGGGATCCGCCTCAATAATCTCGCGCAGCTGCTTCAGGCCGCAGGCTGGCTCGCCGAAGCCGAACCGCTGATGCGTCGCGCGCTCGAAATCGGCGAGACAAGCTATGGCCCGGATCATCCCGATGTGGCGATCCGCCTTAACAGTCTTGCGCAACTGCTTCAGGCCGCGAACCGCTGCGCCGAAGCCGAACCCCTCGTTCGCCGCGCGCTCGCGATCGGCGAACAGAGGTACGGCCCGGACTATCCTACTGTTGCGATTTATCTCAATAATCTCGCGGCGCTTCTATATAGGACCAACCGCTTGGGCGACGCCGAGCCGCTCATGCGCGGTGCGCTTGCGATCGAGGAGAAGAGCCTTGGCCCCGATCATCCCAATGTGGCGCGGGACCTCAACAATCTAGCAAGGCTGCTCCAGTACACGCACCGCCTGGCCGAGGCCGAACCTCTGATACGCCGCGCGCTTGCGATTTTCGAGGCGAGCCTCGGGCCGGACCATCCCGATACCGTCACCGTGGGCAACAATCTCGCCGCCCTCAAGGCCGCTCTTGGCAAAGGGGGCGTGTGAGTGCGGGCAAGCTCGGCGATCATACCGCTTCGCATGTCATTCCGGCGCAAGCGGGAATCCATTTCTTCGAGCCGGCTGTGGATTCCCGCTTGCGCGGGAATGACAAGTGGGCGGGAATGACAAGTGCGCGGAATAACATCGGGGTGGCTAAGAGCCCTCATCCGGCGCTTCGCGCCACCTTCTCCCGGAGGGAGAAGGGAGAAGGGAATGCCGGCTCCCCTTCTCCCTCCGGGAGAAGGTGGCGCGCCGAAGGCGCGACGGATGAGGGCTCTCCGGGAGCTGCGCCGGGCGAAGCCCCGAGCCGCCTTAAGACCTGGCGGCGCTGACCAGCACCGGGTCGGGGCGATAAAGCGCGGGGAACAGGCGCTTGAGGTTCGCGACCTTCGGCAGGTCATTATAGACAATGTAGGGATAGGCCGGGTTCTTGGCCAGAAAATCCTGGTGATAGTCCTCGGCGCGGTAGAAGGTCTTGCCCGGTTCGATCGTGGTGACGACCGGCGCGCCGAACACATGGCCCGCATTGAGCTCAGCGATGTAGGCTTTCGCCACCTTCGCTTGTTCATCGTTCGTCGGGAAAATCGCCGAGCGATATTGCGTGCCCGAGTCCGGGCCCTGGCGATTGAGCTCGGTCGGGTCATGGGCGACGGAGAAATAGACCTGCAGGATGCGCCCATAGGTGATCTTGCGCGGATCGTAGGTGATCTGCACCGATTCCGCGTGACCCGTGTTGCCCTCTGAGGTCATGTCGTAATGCGCGGTCGCCTTCTCGCCGCCGGCATAGCCGGAGACGGCGTTCGTCACGCCGTTCACATGCTGGAAGACGCCCTGCACGCCCCAGAAACATCCCCCCGCAATCACCGCGGTTTCGGACGTCCTGGCCCCCGCCTGCTCGTCCACGGCCGGATTCGGCACGGCGCGCGCCTCTTCGGCCGTCGATCGGGTGACGAAGAAGGCCGCCCCGGAGAGGAGCCCGATGAGAACGAGCGCCGGAAAAGAAGAGCCTCTTTTGAAGGACGAGATCATGGGCTCAAACTCCATCGTTGGAAAACTGAATCATCAAAGCGGAAGCCGCATAGGCCGTCTCTATGGCGTCGAGGCGACAACGCGCTTCCTGTCACGCACTCGTGTCATCACACTTGCGAGAGCCTCGCGCCTCGCGAACTTCGTTTCGCGCGGGCTGGTTGTTGCAGGGTCCATCCCTCAACCAAAGGTAAACGGACGTCCGCCTCAGGCGGTCGCGGGCTTGAAGGTGAGGGCCACGCCGTTCATGCAATAGCGCAGGCCGGTCGGCTTGGGTCCGTCGTTGAAAACGTGGCCAAGATGCCCCTCGCATCGATGGCAGGATATGGCGTCGCGGCTCATGCCCCACGACTTGTCCTCGTGGCTGTCCACGGCATTGTCCAAGGGCGCCCAGAAGCTCGGCCAGCCGGTGCCGCTGTCGAACTTGGTCGCGGACGAGAACAGGTCGGAACTACAGCCGGCGCAGGCGAAAATACCCTTCCGCTCCTCGTGCAGAAGCGGGCTGGTGAAAGGACGCTCGGTCCCCTCCTTGCGCAGCACCGCATATTGAGCGGGCGTCAGAGTCGAGCGCCAGTCGGCGTCGGTGCGGACGAGGTGGGGCGCCTCAGCGCGTGCGCCCTGGGCAGCCAGGAGATTTGCGCTCGCAATCGCGGCCAGGCCGCTCAGAGCCGTTCGACGCGTCAACATGCTTCGACCTCCGTGATATCGCGGATTGAGGAGTCTTTTCCCCGGTCCGCATCGCCTATACGTTCTGGACCGGGATCGGTTACAGGGACCGGCGAAATTCTTTGCCCCCGCGGGTCCAAGCGCCGCGCCTCGCTCGGGAGTTGACCGGAGGCGGCCTGCCGCTCAATCATATTCCAGATCGTCTCCAATCAACCACTCGGGCGCTCCAACATCGCCGGCGTTTCGCCCGCCAAAGAGGAAACACCCCATGGCCGCCATAAATTCGGTCGTCGACCTTTCGATCGAAGGCGAAGTCGCGCTGGTCACGATCAATTCGCCGCCAGTGAACGCCTTGTCGCAAGCCGTCCGGGAGGGCCTCAAGCGCGGCGTCGAAGCGGCGGAGGCGAACGGCGCCGTCAAGGCGATCGTCATCATCTGCGATGGGCGGACGTTCATCGCCGGCGCCGACATTTCCGAATTCGGCAAACCCCCTGCCCCGCCCAGCCTCCATCAGGCGCTTGACGCCATGGAAAACGCGTCGAAGCCGGTCATCGCGGCAATCCATGGCACGGCGCTCGGCGGCGGATTCGAAGTTGCGCTGACGGCGCATTACCGCATCGCCGTCCCCTCGGCGAAATGCGGCCTGCCGGAGATCAAGCTCGGCATCATTCCGGGCGCCGGCGGCACCCAGCGCCTGCCTCGCCTCATCGGGCCTGAGAAGGCGCTGGAGGTCATTCTGTCCGGGACCCCGTTCAGCGCGCGCGAAGCAAAGGAGTGGGGCGTCATCGACGAGCTCGCCGAAGAGGGAAAGCTTCGCCAATCCGCGCTTCGTTACGCTCAGCGCCTCATTGCCGAGAAGGCGCCCTTGAAGAAGGTGCGCGACCGTTTCGACAAGATCGAGCCGGCGCGCGGCCATCCCGAGATCTTCGAGGCCGCCGCTAAGGCCAATGCGAGAAAGTATCGTGGCTTTGAGGCCTGGAAGAAGGCGATCGAGTCGGTCGAGAACGCGGTCAATTCGCCGTTCGACGAGGGCATGGCGAAGGAGCGCGCGATTTTCAGCGAGCTGGTCGTCACAACTCAGTCCAAGGCGCAGCGCTATGTCTTTTTCGCCGAGCGGCAGGCGGCGAAAGTCGCCGACATTCCCGCCGACACGGCCACGCGAAAGATCGCCAAGGTCGGCGTGATCGGCGCCGGCACCATGGGCGGCGGCATCTCGATGAATTTCCTGAGCGCCGGGATTCCCGTCACCATCGTCGAGACCTCGAAGGAAGCGCTCGACCGTGGCGTTTCGATCATGCGCCGCAACTACGAGAACACCGCCAAAAAAGGCCGCATGACGATGGCCGAGGTCGAGGAGCGGATGGACAGGCTTATCCCCACGCTCGACTTCAATGCGCTCGCCGACGCCGACCTCGTGATCGAAGCGGCATTCGAGGACATGGACCTCAAGAAGTCGATCTTCGAACGGCTCGACACGATCGCCAAGCCCGGCGCGATCCTGGCCTCGAACACCTCTTACCTCGACATTGACGCGATCGCCGCGAAGACCAAGCGGCCCGACGACGTGCTCGGCACGCACTTTTTTTCGCCCGCCAACGTCATGCGCCTGCTCGAGATCGTGCGCGGCGAAAAGACCTCGAAGTCCGTGCTTGCGACGATCACGCAGCTCGCGCCGAAGATCGGCAAGGTCCCCGTCGTCGTCGGCGTCGCCCATGGCTTCGTCGGCAATCGCATGCTGGCCCAGCGCCAGCGCGAGGCGCAGAAGCTCATCCTCGAGGGCGCGACGCCTTCGGACGTGGACCGCGTGCTTGTCGACTTCGGCCTGCCGATGGGCCCGTTCTCGATGAGCGATCTCGCCGGCCTCGACATCGGCTGGTCAGCCGCGACATCGAAGCGCGCGTCGATCCGCGACATCCTGTGCGAAGAGGGCCGGCGCGGACAGAAGACCGGCGCCGGCTTCTACGATTACGATGAAGCGCGCAACGCGAAACCCTCGGCGAAGGTCGAGGGGATCATCCGCGACTTCGCCAAATCGAAGGGAATCGAACAGCGCAAGATCGGCGACGCCGAAATCCTCGAGCGCTGCATCTATCCGATGATCAACGAGGGCGCGAAAATCCTCGAAGATGGCAAAGCCCAGCGCGCGTCCGACATCGACATCGTCTGGATCAACGGCTACGGCTGGCCGGTCTATCGCGGCGGCCCGATGTTTTATGCCGACACGATCGGATTGAAGACGGTTCTCGCCAAGCTGAAGGAATTCCAGGGCAAGTTCGGCGACGACTTCAAGCCGGCGGCGCTGCTCGAGAGGCTGGCCGCGGAGGGTGGAACGCTTACGAAGTCGTGAGCCAAGCGCCCTCATCCGGCGCTGCGCGCCACCTTCTCCCCAAGGGAGAAGGGGTGCTGAACGGCGCCACCGGGCCCCTTCTCCCTCGGGGAGAAGGTGGCGCGCCGAAGGCGCGACGGATGAGGGCGTGGCCGCCGATGGATGACCGATGAAGACCGACGCGGGCGTCTCGTCGAACCAGCGCTCCCGCGCTCGAACGATGCGCGGCGCGCCGACCGACACCGAGTTGCGCCTCTGGCGCCTGCTGCGCGATCGTCGCCTCAGCGGATTCAAGTTTCGCCGGCAGGTCCCGGTCGGCCCCTACATTGTCAACTTTCTTTGCGTTGGCGCTAAGCTGATCGTCGAGGCCGACGGCTCTCAGCACGCGGAAAGCCCTCGCGACCAGGCCCGAGACGCCTATCTGGAAAGCCAAGGGTGGAAAGTCCTTCGGTTCTGGAACAACGAGGTGTCGCAGAATCGCGAAGGGGTTCTGGAGACAATTTTTGCCCATGCAAACAGACCCTCATCCGGCCCTTCGGGCCACCTTCTCCCCAAGGGAGAAGGGGTGCTGAACGGCGGCGCAGAGACCCTTCCCCCTCAGGGGGAAGGTGGCGCGCCGAAGGCGCGACGGATGAGGGCTGCGCAAACTGAATTCTAAACAAGTGGACGCTCGCTAAACTTCGGAGACCCATCATGCGTGAAGCCGCCATCGTCTCGACCGCGCGTACGCCGATCGGCAAGGCCTATCGGGGCGCGTTCAACGACACGCAGGCCCAGACGCTCGGCGGTCATGCGATCGCGAACGCGCTTCAGCGCGCTTCCATCGATCCGGGCGAGGTTGACGACGTGGTGATGGGCGCGGCGATGCAGCAGGGATCGCAGGGCGGCAATGTCGCGCGACAGGCGCTGCTGCGCGCCGGCCTTCCGACCAGTGTCGCCGGCATGTCGCTCGACCGCCAATGCGCCTCTGGGCTGATGGCGATCGCAACAGCCGCAAAGGAAATCATCGACGATGGCATGAGCGTCACCATTGGCGGCGGCCTTGAATCGATTTCGCTGGTCCAGAACGACAAGATGAACCGGTATCGCGCGCAAGACCCTTGGCTCGTCGAGCATCGCGACGACCTTTACATGACGATGATCGAGACGGCGGAGACGGTGGCGGAGCGCTATCAGGTCACCCGGCAGCGGCAGGACGAATACGCGCTGCAGTCGCAACAAAGGACCGCGGCGGGGCAAGCCGCTGGCCGGTTCGACGCCGAGATCGCGCCCTTGGCCACCGTGATGAAGGTCGTCGACAAGGCGACCGGCGCGGTCTCGGACAAGCCGATCACCCTCAGCCAAGACGAAGGGCCGCGCGCGGACACAACCTTGGCTGGCCTCTCAGCGCTGAAGCCGGTGCTCGCCGACGGGCAGCGCGTCAAGGCAGGCTCGTTCATCACTGCCGGAAACGCCTCGCAACTCTCCGACGGCGCCAGCGCCTGCGTCTTGATGGACGCCAAGCTCGCCAGCCAGCGCAACCTTGCGCCGCTCGGGATCTATCGCGGCATCGCGGTCGCCGGTTGCGATCCTGACGAGATGGGCATCGGCCCCGTCTTCGCCGTGCCGAAGCTGCTCAAGGCGCATGGCCTTAAGGTCGACGACATCGGCCTCTGGGAACTCAACGAAGCGTTCGCCGTCCAGGTCATCTACTGCCGCGATCGGCTCGGCATCGACAACGACAAGCTCAACGTGGACGGCGGCGCGATCTCGGTCGGCCATCCCTACGGCATGAGCGGCGCGCGCCTGACCGGCCATGCGCTGATCGAGGGCAAGCGGCGCGGCGCGCGCTATGTCGTCGTGACCATGTGCGTCGGCGGCGGCATGGGCGCGGCCGGACTGTTCGAAGTCGCCTGAGCCTCAAGAGCGTTCGCCATGCCCGAATCGACCCCCATGGCGCCGCTCGCGGCTTTTCGCGGGCAGAAGCCCCCGGCGCCGGCCTGGTTCGAACGCGTGGTGGCGATCGAGCCCGAGCGCTCGTTCGTCGCCGTGGACGGCGCTGAGGTCGAGACCCTCGCCTGGGGCGAGCGCGGCAAGCCGGGTCTCATATTCCTGCATGGCGGCGCCGCCCACGGGGACTGGTGGAGCTTCATCGCCCCCTTCTTCGCCCGCGAGCGGCGCGTCGTCGCGCCGACGTTCAGCGGCATGGGGCGCTCGGATTGGCGCGACTCCTACAGCTTCCGCCAGTTCGTCCGCGAGGCCCGCGAAGTGGGCCGTGAAGCCGGCGCATTCGAGGCGGGGCCGCCCGTTGTCGTCGGCCACTCGTTCGGCGGCCGCATCGCGGTCGGGCTCGCGCATGATTTCGGCGACGAGCTCGCCGCGGCGGTGATGGTCGATCCGCCCTTCTTCGCGCCGCAGAACCAGCGCAATCCTTCGCCGCCTCGGTCGAACACGCGGGAGCATAGCGTCAGGCCCTCGCTCGAGACCATCATCGCCCGCTTCCGCCTCGCCCCGCCGCAGGCCTGCTACAACCTGTTCATTCTCGATTTTATCGCGCGCCGCTCGGCGCGGCAGGCCGTCGACGCCGAGGGCAATGCGGGGTGGTCGTTGAGCTTCGACCCGCATTTCTGGGAGAAGTTCGGGAGGCTCGACCCGGTCGCGATGGTCAAGGGCGCGCGCGCGCCGCTCGCGATCATTCGCGGCGCGAAGTCCCAGCTCTTTCAAGCCGAGGACGCCGCCTATCTTCTGAGCCTCATCGCTCCCGGCTCGCCCTATGTCGAGATTCCCGAGGCCGAGCATCACGTGATGATCGACCAGCCGCTCGCCTTTGTGGCGGCGCTGCGCGCGCTGCTCGCGGCGTGGCCGGCGGCGAAGGCGGGGTAAGGAGACCTAACTCTCTTTATGCTACCCGGCGACGCTTGGACGTTCGACCCGTCTCCGCCGCAGGACGCGCGGAAAGCGTGAGACCCAAGGCGCGAACGATGCGCATAACGGTGCTGAATTCAGGGTTGCCGGTTTCCCCAAGCGCCCGATACAAGCTCTCGCGGTTCAAGCCTGCAATCCTTGCAATCTCGCTCATGCCACGCGCACGTGCAACGAGCCCAAGGGCGTCGCGCACAAAATCCGAATCCCCTGTTTCGAGCGCCGCCGAAATGTAGGCGACCTGGCGTTCCTCCGTGTCGAGATAGTCGGCAGCGTCAAATCGGATCATTTTTGGCATCACAACGTCTCGGCCAAGATTTGGGCGCGTTTAATGTCCCGCCGCTGTGTTCGTTTGTCTCCTCCGCATAACAGGATCACAACTTGCACTCCACGTTGCAGATAATAGAGGCGGTACCCGGGTCCGTAGGGAATTCGCATTTCCATCACGCCATCGCCCACGCTTTTAACGTCGCCGGGATTCCCGTGCTCCATGCGTCGAAGGCGGGCGACCACACGCGCAACAGCATTCGGATCGTTAAGATCGTGCAGCCAGACAGAAAACTCTTCCGTCTGACGCACCTCAATCATGATGCCAGTATGTAGCTCATAGGCGACAAACCGTCAAGCAGACATTGGACACCATGTTCCACGGTTGGTGCGACGCTTCGCGCCATATGATGACGCACGAGCGGCTCGCTCACTCCAGCCGCACCGTCACCGCGTCCGACGCGCCTTTGGCGTCGGTCACCGACACGCGGGCGAAGCCGGCGCCGTCCGGCTTCCAGGCCGATTGGCGCCGGATCTCGGCTTCGCCGACGGGCGCGCCGTTGACGAACCAGGTGAACGGCGGCGCGCCGCCAAGCGCCTTCAAAGCCAGCGGATGATCGGGCATGCCCTCCTTGAGACCGAGGTCGATGCGGGCGCCGTCGGGCGGGAAGGCGATCTTGAGCGACGCCATCCCCGGCGCCGAGGAGGTCTTGGGCGCGTCCTGGCGCAGCCGGCGCAAAGGCGGCGGGAGATCGGCGGTGATGGTCGCTCTCAAGACGCCCTTCGGCGCCGGGATCGATTCGATGCTCCGGCCCAGGCGCTCGAAGGCGTCGAACAGAATCGGCGCGGCGGCCTCGCGGCCGATCAGGCCCGGCGTCGGCCCATTGTCAGGACGCCCAACCCAGACCGCGATCGTTGTCCGCCGGTCGAAGCCGATCGCCAGCGCGTCGCGAAAGCCGTAGGACGTGCCGGTCTTGAAAGCGATCCGGCCTCTGAGCGCATTGGCGGGCGGCGGCGCCCCGCGCAAGATGTCCTCGACATAATAGGCCGCCACCGGATCGGTCACGCGGCGCTCGCCGATGACCGGCGGCCGACCGTCGAGCCGCTCGACGAGCGGCGGCGCCTCGCCTCCGCGCGCAAGGCCGGCATAGAGCCGGGCGAGATCGGTCAGCGAAATCCCAAGCCCGCCGAGGCCGATGGCGAGGCCGATTGGCGTATCCTTCGGCAGCGCGATTTCAGCCCCCGCGCCATGCAGCCTGGCGAGAAACGTCGCCGGGCCGACCTCGGAGAGGAGTTCGACCGCGGGAAGATTGAGCGACATCTGCAGCGCCTTGCGCGCGGTCACCGCGCCTTCGTAGCCGAGATTGAAATTTTCTGGTGCGTACGCCCCGTAGCGCATCGGCCGGTCGAACAGCCGCGTCTCTGGATGGGCCAGACCCTGCTCGAACGCCAGCGCATAGATGAAGGGTTTCAGCGCCGAGCCCGGCGAGCGGGGCGCGCGCGACATGTCGATCGCGCCGTCGCGCGACGCGTCGTTATAGTCGGCTGAGCCCACGCGGGCGCGAATTTCGCCACTCGCATTGTCGATGACGACGATCGCCGCCGACAGTTTCGACCCGAGCCGGGCGACGCTCTCTTTCGCCAGCGTCTCGAGCTTCGCCTGCAAGCGCGCGTCGATGGAAAGCTTGATGACTTTGGATTCTTTGTCGGCGGCGACCGCTTCCTCGGCGGCATGCGCGGCGAGCGCAGGGAAGGCCAAGCGCGCCTGAGGGACAGGCTCGCGCTTCGCCGCCGCGACGTCGGCAGCACCGATCAAGCCTCGCGCGGCGACACGGTCGAGCACGCGGTCCCGCGCCGCGCGCGCCGCCTTCGGGGAGCGATCCGGCCGTCGCGCCTCCGGCGACTGCGGCAGCGCAACGAGCAGCGCCGCCTCGGCGATGGTCAGCCGCAGCGGCTCCTTGCCGAAATAGGCGAGCGAGGCCGCACGCACGCCCTCGAGATTGCCGCCGAACGGAGCAAGTGTGAGGTAACGGTCGAGCGTTCCAGGCTTGCCGACGTCGCGCTCGATCTCGAGCGCCCGCGCGATCTGCCTGAGCTTGGCGGCGACTGTGCGCTCGGGCCGCGGCTCGATCAGCCGCGCGACCTGCATGGGCAAGGTCGAGCCGCCCGACACCACATGGCCGCGCATCAGCCATTGCACGCCGGCGCGAACGAGCGCGCGCAGGTCGACGCCGTCGTGCTCATAAAACCGGCCGTCCTCATAGGCGACCAGCATCGCGACATAGCGGGGATCGACGTCATGCGTGGTCGCCGGCAGGCGCCAGCGGCCGTCCGGCAAAGTGAAGGGCCTGAGCAGCCGGCCGTCGCGATCGACGACGATCGTCGAGCCTTCGCGCGAGGCTGCGAGGTCGAGCGGGCCGAGGCTTGCTGTGTAGTGCTTCCATGCGACGGACGCGCCGACGCTTGCCGCCGCTATGAGCGCAAGCACGGCGGCGATGGAGATAAAGAGGAGGCGGCGTGGAAGGCGCATCACGCTGTCTCATCCGGCGAGGCCCTCATCCGTCGCGCCTTCGGCGCGCCACCTTCTCCCCGAGGGAGAAGGGGTTCCTGTGCTGACGTTCTGCCCAGCCCTGTCCCCTGAGGAAAGGGGGCGTTCAGCACCCCTTCTCCCTCGGGGAGAAGGTGGCCCCAAGGGCCCGATGAGGGTCTCGCCCTCACTTCGCCTTCACCTCCAGTTCGCCAAAGGCGGTGCGGCCGTAGCGGTCGGGGTCGTACATGTCCTCAGCCGTGGCGGGCGGATAGATGTAGCGGCCAGGAGCCACGGCGCGCACGACATAGGCCATGGTGATGAACGCCGACTGGCCCACGGCGCGATCGAAGGCGGCGACGAAACGGTCGTCGCGATATTCGGTATGCGTGGGCTCGACGTCCTTGCTCAGCCACGAGAAGGATTCGACTGAGCCGCCGTCGACCAAAGCCGGATTGTCGATCTCGAGCCCGGCCGGCAGACGGTCGACGACGAGCAGCCGAGCATAGCGCGCTTGCGCTTCCGTCACTTTCAGCGACACCACAACGCGCTCGTTCTGGACCATGCTTTGCAGCGCGTCGATTTTCGTCCCGTCGAGCTTGTAGAAGGATCGTTCGATCGAATAGCCCTTGGCGACCGCCGGGTCCGGTTCGATCGGCGCGCCGGAAACCGAGACGACGAGCTGCGCGGGATTCTGTCCGGTATTGGCGACAACAATGGATTGTCCGGAGAGGGCTGGCCCGCTCCAGCGGCGATAGAGCGCGCCCTTGACCGGCTCGCCGTTAACGCTGAACTGAGCGAGGGACGCGTGCTCGGCGAGCCCCTCCGCGGCCAGCGTCATCCAGTTCATTTCCTGCGTGCTGAGAAACGAGCGCTCGGCCCTCGCCTGCTCGACGACGGCGCCGGCGCGCGCGATGGCGTCGCTCTGAATGCCACCCCCGAGCTTGGCCTCTGCCACGAGCGCGAGCAAAGCCGCAGCGTCGCGCAGCCGCGAGCCATAATCAGGCCGCGAGCCCCCGTCACGCTCGGCGTCGAGCGCCTTGAGCGCCGCGCCGAAGGCGCCAGTGGCGCGCGCCTGGTCGCCAAGCATCGCGAGCGCAGCCGCAAGCTGAGCCTTGGCGAGCGGCGCCGTGAAAGCGTCGAGCTTGGCGTCGGTGAGATAGCGCAGGTCGCCAATCACGGGCCGCCCGTTGCGGGCGAGAACATAGAGCGCATAAGCGATCGCGGCGGCATTGTCCTTGTTCGGCTCCGGCGTGTTGACGACCTCGTTGCGCAACCGATCGAGCGCTTGATCAAACGCTTGGCTCGGCACGGCGAAATTGCGCTCCCGTGCGCGCGTGAGGAAGTCGGTGACGAAGGCGTCGAGCCAGGCGTCATCGTCGTTGCTGTCGGCGCTCCACATGCCAAAGGAGCCGCCCGCGCTCTGGCGACTGAGCTCGCGCTCGATCGCCTGGTTGATGCGCCCGTCGAGATCGGGATCGACGCCGAGGTGCTCGATCGAGGCCAGACGATTGACGTAGAGGAGCGGCATGGCGATGCTGACCGTCTGCTCCGAACAACCGTATGGATAGCGTTGCAACGCCGCGAGCAGCGCAGGTGCGTCGAGCGCGCCAAAGGGCGAAGCGGAGATCGCGATCGAGCCGGTGCCAGGAATGAAATCGGCGAGCAGATCGCCCGAGATGGTTTGGCCTGCCCCGCCCGGCAGCGGCGTCACCGTGCGCCGATAGGAGTCGGGCGCGCCGGAGGCTATGCCAAGCCGGAAATGCTGGGTGAGATCCGTCTTCGGCCCCGTCAGCCTCAGGTCAAGCTCGGCGATGCCGATGCCCGCGGCCGCAATCGGCATCGCTACCGATTTGCGTTGATGCAGGTCGAGGCGCACGGACTTCGTCATCGCGTCCGCGTCTGCAGTGAGGGGCCCGTGGATGTCGAGGTCGAGCTTGTACTCGCCCGCGTCACCCTCGACATTGTCGATCTCGACATGCATTTCCGAGCGGTCGCCGACATTGAGGAATCGTGGCAGGGTGGCGGCGACGACGACGGAGTCGCGCACCGTTACGTCGGCCTGCGCGGACCCCACCTTGTCTTTCGACCAGGCGACGGCGGTCAGCCGCACCGAGCCGTTGAACGCCGGCAGATCGAACGAGACTGACGCGTTTCCCTGGTCGTCCACTTTGACGACGCCGGAGAACAAAGCGAGCGGCTCCTGCGTCGGCAGATTGCCTTCGACGCCGCCGGTGGAATCGCCGCCGGTATGGATGGCGCCCGCCTCGCCCTGCATGCCGTCGATCAGCATGCCCCAGAGATCGCGAATCTCGACCGGCAACTTGCGCTGCCCGAAGAAATAAGCGCCGGGATCAGGAGTTTTGAAGCCAGTCAGATTGAGAATGCCGACATCGACCGCGGAGACGGTCACTCGCGCCTCCTCGCCGGGCGCGAGCCCCGCGAGATGGATGGGCAGCGTCATCGATTGGCGCGGCCTCGCGAGCGGTGGCGCGTCGAGCTTGACGTCGAGCGTATGCGAACCGCGATCGATGGCGAACCAGGCCAGCCCAAGCGCGC
>DATCEJ010000158.1:0-5779 GCA_036510135.1 Roseiarcus sp.
TTCGTGCAAAGACGACCGGCCTAACGGCCTTTTCACCGCACTCCCAATCGACGAGCCTCGGCGATAAAAGAGCGATTCGGTCCTCCGCGCCGAGCGAAGGCTTGGGGAGTCATTCATGAACGACCGGCTGTTTCCCGCCCGCCCCATCCTCGCGGTTTCGGCAGCAGTGTTTCGAGGTGGCCGGGCGCTGATCATTCGGCGGGCGCGGGCGCCGCTCATCGGCCATTTCTCTCTCCCCGGCGGCGGCGTCGAAGTAGGCGAGACGCTTGCCGCCGCGCTCGCTCGCGAACTCATGGAAGAGGTGGGAATCGAAGCCCAAATCGTCGCTTTTAACCGCCATGTGGAGGCGATTTCCCACGAGGGGGACCTAATACGAACGCATTTTGTCATCGTTTCGTTCGTCGCGCGCTGGACAAGAGGCGAGCCGCGCCTCAGCGACGAGGTCGACGCGGTCGAATGGATCGATCCGGCCGGCCCCCTACCCTCGCCGACGACGCCGGAATTGGGCGCGGTTCTGGCGGGAGCGGCGCGGATAGAAACTCAGCACGCATGAGCCGCGATCCGAGCTTCTCATTGTGCAAACCCAGGGGCACGAAGGGATGCGGAGATGAAGCGCCTGATCGGCGGTCTTCATCGACTCTCGCGCTGACAGGTGAAGCGTCCGAACCGGCATCGGGTGTTCAAACGGTGGAATTATGCCAACCTGCGGCGGTCTAATAGCTGACGAGAAGGAAGATGAGCGAGCCGGCTGCTTTACCGTTCCGCACGGCGCGAGAGGTTAATTCGGATACAGCGCGGCCCAACAGAATCCGTCTGCTCAAGGCTGCCCTCTACACCGCTCCGTTATTGATGATCATTGGACCTGTGATCATCGTCGTCTGTGTCGCGCTCCTATGCGCCAGTCTTGGACAACGGTGGCTCTTCGACAACAGCAGCTTTGCTGTAGCAATATCCGTCGGCCCTTTCCTGGCCTTTGCTGCGTTGACCGTAATCGCGACACGGAAAATCCCACCGGCAATCGATCGTGAACTGCGGCGCCAGATTCACACCGCGGATCTCCCCGAGCTGCTGACCCAAGCGCCCGTTTTCTATCTCCGATGTTTCGAGGAAGACGACCTCATCTCGCCGATGGAGGGGGCTAGCCTGACGAGCCGGAAGCGAATCGAGGAAAGCATTGTTGCCGCGGCGTCTCAAGTCGGGCCGGTCATCGCGCTTGGCCGTCCGGGCGAGGACCTGCCCCATGTCGGAGCTAACCGCTTCTACGTTGTTGACGACGATTGGCGAACAGCCGTCAGCTATCTTTTGCCTCGGTGCCGCTATGTCATCATTGTCTATCACGCCAGTCCCAACGTGCAATGGGAGGTACGGAAAGCTTTCCAGATCGTGCCTCGCGACCGGTTGATCTTCATCCTCCCGTTGCCGCCGACTGGAGGTCGCCTGGCCGATTGGCTGCGCGGCCACACGCGACGCGAAAGGAAACGGCTATTGCACGCCTCGGAAACGATGGCGCACTTCACCGGACGGCCGTTGCCCGATCGGAGCAAACGCACCGAAATCATCGTCTTTAAGGACGGCGCGCCCATTTTCCTGGAACGGCGCCATTCGAAGACCTTCAAATTTATCGCGTGGGTCTATGGGGTCACGGTGGTGTGCTTGATCGGTTCGATGGTCGCTGTTGTGGCGGTCGACGCCGCCCGTTTCGGACACGGCCTCTCTGAGTCGATCACGAGCGGACGGACTTTGCCTATGTTGGCGATTGCGCCGTTTATAATCTCACTGACAGCGTTGGCGGTCTTCGATTTCTCACGATACGGCTCCTATGCGCAGATGCTGGAAATTCATTTTACCGGGCGCGCCCCCGCCTCCTGACGCCGATAACACACTGACGGCAAGGGCGGCGCCCTCCACTGGGGGCGCCGGGCGTCGGAGCCTTTCGTGCGGCGGGCGCCGTCCTGACGGGAACGATAGGGGAGGATGCTTTTAATGACAGCGGCAGGCGGCGCGCCGGTCTCGGGCATCGACACGTTCAGCGACGATTTCCTCAAAAACCCTTATCCTTTCCACGATGAGCTTCGCGAAACCGGCGCGGTCGTTTGGCTGGAATGTTACGGGATTTTTGCCTCTGCGCGACACGCCGAAGTTCACGCGGGCTTGAGCAACTGGGAAACCTTCTGCTCCGCCGCCGGCGTCGGCATCGACGACTTCCGCCGCACAAAGCCGTTTCGCCCGCCGAGCCTTATCCTCGAGGCCGATCCGCCGTTGCACACGCGCACGCGCGCTGTTCTCAATCGCGCGCTCTCGGCCAAGGCGATGGCGGGGCTGCGGTCGAGCTTCCGGGACGCCGCCGAGCGGCTCGCGGACGACCTCGTCAGACGCCGGCGCGTCGACGCGATCAAGGACATCGCCGAGGCCTATCCGTTGAGCGTCTTTCCCTCTGCCGTCGGCCTCGGGGCGGAGGGCCTCGAAAACCTGCTGCCTTACGGGACGATGGTCTTCAACGCGTTCGGGCCGCGCAACAAGCATTTCGAGGCTTCGATGGCCCGAGCCGCCGAAGTGATCGGCTGGATCAACGCCCAGTGCGCGCGTGAAAATCTCTCTCCCGATGGCTTGGGCGCGACGATCTGGGCCGCCGTCGACACGGGCGAGATCAATGCGCAGGAAGCTCCATTGCTGGTGCGCTCATTGCTGTCCGCCGGGCTCGACACGACGATCATCGCGATTGGCAACGGCCTCTACGGGCTCGCCGCCAATCCCGACCAGTGGAAGGCGCTCCGCGACAATCCGTCGCTGATCCGCTCCGCCTTCGACGAAATGCTGCGCTGGGAATCGCCGGTCCAGACCTTCTTTCGCACGACGACGGTCGAGGTCGAGCTCGGCGGCGTGACTCTCCCGGCCGACTCGAAAATCCTGCTGTTCCTCGCCGCCGCCAACCGCGATCCCCGCCGCTGGGAGGACCCGACGCGCTTCGACGTCGCTCGCAAAGCGAGCGGCCACGTCGCCTTCGGCGCTGGCATCCACATGTGCGTCGGACAGATGCTCGCCCGGCTCGAATCCGAGATGGTGCTCGCGGCCTTGATTCCGCGCGTCGCGAAAATTGAGATCATTGGCGAGCCGATGCGCAAGCTCAACAACAGTCTGCGACAATTCGCCAGCCTGCCAATCGCGCTCACGCCCTCGTAAGGGTCGCGAGGCGGTTCGAATTGGTCGCTGCTGCCCGTTTCCCGTGTCTCTCAGCAGCGCGCCGGGGCTTAGCGCCTCGACGTGGATAACATCAGTCACCATATGAACTGGCCCCGGCGACGGAACCGCCGGCTCCTCCTGCCATTGGCGCTTTTGGCGCCCGTGTTCTAGAACCGCCCGCAGAGCGGCCTTTTTCAAGCGAATTTTGTCCCATGAGCGGCGTCAACGAGATCCGATCGAACTTCCTCCAGTTCTTCGCCAGGAACGGGCATAACGTCGTGTCCTCGAGCTCGCTCGTGCCGCGCAACGACCCGACGCTCATGTTCACCAACGCCGGCATGGTGCAGTTCAAGAACGTCTTCACCGGCGTTGAGAAGCGCAACTACAACCGGGCGACGACATCGCAAAAATGCGTGCGCGCGGGCGGCAAGCACAACGACCTCGACAATGTCGGCTATACCGCGCGCCACCACACGTTCTTCGAAATGCTGGGCAACTTTTCGTTCGGCGACTATTTCAAGGACTATGCGATCGAATACGCGTGGGGCCTGCTGACGCGCGATTTGGGGTTGCCTGCGGAAAAGCTCACCATCACCGTCTATTACGACGATGACGAGGCCTTCAACCTGTGGCGCAAGATCTCAGGGCTCCCCGAGGAGCGGATCATCCGCATCGCGACAAGCGACAATTTCTGGGCGATGGGCGACACCGGCCCGTGCGGGCCGTGCTCGGAGATTTTCTACGATCACGGGGATCACATTCCGGGCGGCCCGCCCGGCTCGCCAGACGCCGACGGCGACCGTTTCATCGAGATCTGGAATCTCGTGTTCATGCAGTACGAGACGCTGCCGGGCGGCGAGCGGGTCAATCTGCCGCGCCCGTCGATCGACACCGGCATGGGGCTCGAGCGTATCGCCGCCGTCCTGCAGGGCGTGCACGACAATTACGACATCGACCTCTTCCGCGCGCTCATTCGCGCCAGCGCCGACGTGACCGGCGTCGATCCCGACGGGCCACAGCGCGCTTCGCATCGGGTCATCGCCGACCATCTGCGCGCGTCCGCCTTCCTGGTCGCCGACGGGGTGCTGCCGTCGAACGAGGGCCGCGGCTATGTGCTCCGCCGCATCATGCGCCGCGCCATGCGCCACGCGCAATTGCTCGGCGCGCGCGATCCCTTGATGTGGCGGCTCGTTCCCGCGCTGACGCGCGAGATGGGCCAGGCCTATCCCGAGTTGATCCGCGCCGAGTCGCTCATCTCCGAGACGCTCAAGCTCGAGGAGACTCGCTTTCGCTCGACGCTCGTGCGGGGCCTCGCCATTCTCGAGGACGAGACGCGCTCGCTTAGGGACGGCGGCGTCCTGAACGGCGAGACGGCGTTCCGGCTCTACGACACGTATGGGTTTCCGCTTGATCTGACGCAGGACGCTTTGCGCGCCCGAGGCCTCTCAGTCGATACGGAGGCCTTCAACAAAGCGATGGAGCGCCAGCGCGCCGACGCCCGCCGCGCCTGGTCGGGCTCGGGGGAAGCGGCGACCGAAACGATCTGGTACGGCCTCAAGGAGCGCGTCGGCGCGACCGAGTTTCTCGGTTATGAGACGGAGGCCGCCGAGGGCGTCATCAGCGCAATCGTCAAGGACGGCGTCGAAGTTGCTACGCTCAATGCGGGCGAACACGGATCGCTCATCCTCAACCAGACGCCGTTCTACGGCGAGTCCGGCGGCCAGGTCGGCGACGTCGGCGAAATCATTGCGCCCGGGTTCCGCGCCGAAGTGACCGACACGCGCAAGAAGCTGGGCGACCTTGTCGTCCACGACGTGACGATCGTCGAGGGCGCGGCGAGCTTGGGCCTCGCGGTCGAGCTTCAGGTCAATCACGGCGCTCGCACGGCGACCCGCGCCAACCATTCGGCGACCCACATCCTGCACGAGGCTTTGCGCATCGTGCTCGGCGATCATGTGGCGCAGAAGGGCTCGCTGGTTTCGCCCGAGCGGCTGCGCTTCGACATCGCGCACCCGAAGCCGATCACGCGCGCCGAGCTCGAAAAGGTCGAGGACATCGCCAACGCCGTTGTCCTGGAGAACGCCGGGGTGACGACGCGGCTCATGGGCCTCGACGATGCGCGCGCATCCGGCGCCCGCGCTTTGTTCGGCGAGAAATATGGCGACGAGGTGCGCGTCGTCACCATGGGCGAGATCGACGACGGCCACGACCATGAGCGGACCTATTCGATCGAGCTTTGCGGGGGCACTCACGTCCATCGCACCGGCGACATCGGCCTCATCACCATCGTCGGCGAAAGCGCGGTCGCTGCGGGCGTGAGGCGCATCGAAGCCAAGACGCGGGACGAGGCGCGCAAGCGGCTCGAGGCGGATTCGCGCGCTTACGGCGATCTCGCGGGGCTGCTACGGGCACCGGCTGGCGAGGCGACCGAGCGGCTGGAAGCGCTGATCGAAGATCGACGCAAGCTCGAGCGCGAGCTCGCCGACGCCAGGCGCAAGCTGGCGATGGGCGTCGGGGCTGCGACGGAAACCAACGCGGCGCGCGACGTCGCCGGCGTCAAGCTCTACGCTCGCGCGGTGAGCGGCATCGACATGAAGGA
>DATCEJ010000159.1:0-9797 GCA_036510135.1 Roseiarcus sp.
CGGGCCTCGATTTCAAAACCTCGCCGCCCACTCGCGACCCGAAGAATCCGACCTATCCGCCTGCGACAGAGCTGCCAGACGGGACGCTTCCTCCGAGCAAGGCGGAAGGCAACTTCATCATCGGGCCGACACATTCCCCCGCGCCGGAACTTACCGCTCAGGCCGGAGCGCCCACGGGCAAGGTTTATTTCTTCACCATGTCGTCGAACGATAGCACGGTCTTCAATCCCGGCATGATCCGGGATGATCCGGACGGCTGCCTCAACGCGTCGGTCTATACCGGGCAGACGGCTCCCGGCGACAAGTCGAACCTTCTTGTTCCAAGCGCCCATGCCGGAACCTGGACCCGAGCTGTCGACGTCTATGTTCCGCCGGGCTACGTCGCGGGAAGCCAAGCACCTTTCATTGTCGTTGGCGACAGCGGCTACCCGGTTGGAAAACAGTTCTTCACACTTCTCGATAATCTCATCAACGCGCATCGCGTGCCGCCGATCGTCGCAATCCTGATCGGCGCTGGCGGGCAGGACGCGCAGGGGAGCGAACGGGGATTCGAGTACGACGCGGTCAATGGCGCATATGCGGAATTCGTCGAGAACGAAGTGCTGCCGCTCGCCGAAAGTCACGCCAACATAAAGCTCACCAAGAATCCCGAGGGACGGGCGACCATGGGCATCAGCTCGAGCGGATCGGCGGCGTTCACGATGGCCTGGTTTCACCCCGAGCTTTACCACCGCGTGCTGACTTATTCGCCAACCGTGGTGAACCAGCAATGGCCGCACAACCCCGCTCTGCCGGGCGGCGCCTGGGAGTATCATAGCGCGTGGGCGGGACCGCCGGTCGCCGATCTTAGCGTCGAGGGCGGCAAAGTTGCGAAGAGCGACACGCACTTCGGTTCGCCGTTGATCCCCAACAGCCCGACGAAACCGATCCGCATCTGGTTCGAGACCGGAGACCACGATCTCTTTTATCCGGTCACACCGGTCGCGGACGGCATGCACGACTGGGTTCTCGCGGATGAGCGTTTCGCCAAAGTGCTGGCCGACAAAGGCTATCACTACCAATTCCTGTTCGCCCGCAACGCCGAACATGTCGATAAGGCGACCGTTGCGCAGACATTGCCAGCGGCGCTCGAATGGCTCTGGCAGGGGTATCCGGCGCAATAGCCGCATGCTGTCATCGGCGCCGGTCCGTTCTTAATAATTCGCGTCTGGCATCGACGCTTTGCGCTTGTCGATGAATTCGCGGATCGCCTCGTCCTTAGCGGGATCGAGGGGCGGCGCCTCGTATTCGGCCAGCATCGACTTCCACAGCGCATTGGCGCGGGTGGCGGCGTCCTTGGAGCCTTCCTCGCGCCATTGCTCGACCGAATTGTTGTCGGCGATATTGGAGCGATAGAAGGCGGTCTCGAAATTCGCCTGGGTGTGGGCGCAACCCAGGAAATGCCCACCCGGCTCGACCTGATGGAAGGCGTCCATCGCCTGGCCGTTGTCGCTGAAGTCGACGCCTTTGGCTAGTACGTGCATCGCCCCAAGCTGATCGAAGTCGAGCACAAACTTCTCATAAGATGCGGTGAGGCCGCCCTCGAGCCAGCCCGCGGCATGCAACACGAAGTTGGCGCCCGCCAGCACCGTCGGCAGAAGCGTCTGCGCGCTCTCATAAGCCGCCTGCGCGTCCGGGACCTTCGAAGCGCAGAGCGAGCCGCCGGTGCGGAACGGCATGTTCATCCGTCGCGCGAGCTGGCCGGCGCCGAAGATTGCCAGCGCCGCCTCAGGCGTACCGAAAGTCGGGGCGCCGGACTGCATCGACAGCGTCGAGACAAAGGTTCCGAACACCACCGGCGCGCCCGGACGGGTGAGCTGGCAGAACGCTGTCCCAGCCAACACCTCGGCCAGCACTTGGGTCAGCGTTCCGGCGACCGTGACCGGGCTCATGGCGCCAGACAGAATGAACGGGGTGATGATGCAAGCCTGGTTCGAGCGCGCATAGACTTCTGCCGCCCCAAGCATGCTCGAATCCCAGACCAGCGGAGAATTGGCGTTGATGAGGCTCGTCATCACCGTATTCTCGCGCACGAACTCTTCGCCGAACAGAAGCTCGCAGATGCGCACGCTGTCCTCGGCGCGCTCTGGCTTGGTCACCGACCCCATGAACGGCTTGTCCGAATATTTGACATGCGCATACACCATCTCGAAGTGCCGCTTGTTGACCGGTAGATCGACCGGCTCGCACACCGTGCCGCCGGAATGGTGGATGTACGGGCTTATGTAGGCGAGCTTGACGAAGTTCTGGAAGTCTTCGAGCGTCCCATAGCGGCGGCCTTTGTCGAGGTCGTGCACGAACGGCGACCCGTAATTTGGCGCGAACACCATCGCGTCCCCGCCGATCGTGACGTTGCGCTCCGGATTGCGCGCATGCTGCACGTATTGCGACGGCGTGGTGGCGCACAGGCTCCTTGCCAAGCCGCGTGGGAACCGCACCCGCTCACCCTTGATGTCGCAACCGGCCTTGCGAAACAGCTCAAGCGCGCGCGGAAACTCGCGAAACTCGACGCCGACTTCCTGGAGCAGGGTCTCAGCGTTGCGCTCGATCGTTTGCAGCCCCTCCTCGCTGACAAGTTCGGTGAGCGGAATCTTGCGCGTGATGTAGGGGATGGAGGCGAGCCCGCGCTGGGCCCGCGCGCTTCGGCGCGCCTCGCGGCCACGGCGCGGCTCTCTGGCGGCGGCCGGCGCAGTGTCAGTCATGGCGTTCTCGCTTTCCCGAAGCTGTTTGTCCGTCCGGCCCGCAGCCTGCGCTAGAGCGACGCCGAATTGAACCCGAAAATTGAGGCCCAAGCATACGCTACCGCTGCTTCTCCTCCCAGTCCGGCGCCACATAATATGGCGCGTTGGAAGCCGGCAGAGGATCGAGGCCGCGGATCACGTCCGCTGCTTTCTCAGCCAGCATGATCGTCGGCGCGTTCAGATTGCCGTTGGTGATCGAAGGCATGATTGACGAATCGACGACCCGCAGCGCCTCAACCCCGATCACCCTGGTTTCGGGATCCACCACTGCAAAGGGATCCCCGGGCGATCCCATCCTGCAGGTGCAGGAAGGATGGTACGCGGTATCGACGTGGTCGCGCACGAAGGCGTCGATCGCTTCGTCACTCACGCACTCGGCGCCGGGCTTGATCTCCGTGCCCCGGTAAGGGTCGAAGGCGTGTTGCGCGAAGATCTCCCGGGTCAAGCGCACGCAAGCGCGCGTCTCGATCCAATCCTCGGGATGGCTCATATAGTTGAACTGGATCCGTGGCGGGTCCGCTGGATTGGCGGACCTCAGGCGAACCCAGCCACGGCTTTTCGATCGCATCGGTCCCACATGCGCCTGGAAGCCGTGCTCTTTCGCCAGGGTCGAGCCGTCGTAAGCGGCGGCCATTGGCAGGAAATGGAACTGAATGTCCGGATAGCGAACGCCAGCGCGCGAGCGGATGAAGCCGCCGGCCTCGAAATGATTGGAGGCGCCGAGGCCGCGCCCGCGCATGAGCCATTCGGCGCCGATGAGCCCGCGCCTGAATAGGCCGATGTGGGAATAGAGCGTGATCGGTTGCTTCGAGGCGACCTGAAAAGTGAATTCGAGATGGTCCTGCAAGTTCTCGCCGACCCCCGGCCGGTCGGCGAGAACGTCGATCCCGAATGACCGCAATTCCTCCGCGGGACCCATACCCGAAAGCTTTAACAATTGCGGAGAATTGATCGGCCCTCCGCAAAGTATGATCTCGCCCCGCGCCCTTGCCGTTTGCTCGCGCCCTCGCCGCCGGTAGCGAACACCGACTGCGCGGCGCCCATCGAAGGCGACCCGGGTCGCGAGCGCGTGCGTGATGACCTCGAGGTTCAGGCGTTTCATCGCCGGCTTGAGATAGGCGTTGGCTGTCGACCATCGGACGCCGTCCTTCACCGTCATGCCAAGTGCGCCAAATCCTTCCTGCCGCTCGCCGTTGAGGTCGGCGCTGACTCCATAACCCGCCTGCCGGCCCGCCTCGATGAAGGCGTCGTAGAGAGGGTTCGTTTTGGTCCCATGCGCTGTGGTCAGGGGTCCGCCGTCGCCGCGATAGGCGTCAGAGCCGCCCTGAAAGCGCTCCGCACGACGAAAGTAGGGCAGCACATTTCCATATCCCCAGCCCCTTGCGCCCTGCTCTTCCCACCGCTCGAAATCGAGCGGATGCCCACGCGCGTAAACCATGCCGTTGATCGATGAGGAGCCGCCGAGGACCTTGCCGCGCGGACAAACGATGCGCCTGCCGCCGAGATGCGGCTCCGGCTCGGTTTTGTATCCCCAGTTGTAGGTTTTGGAGTTCATCGGAATCGATAGCGCCGCCGGCATTTGGATGAAGATCGAGCGATCACTTCCGCCGTATTCAAGCAAAAGCACGCTCGAGCCGCCGTCTTCGGTCAGACGGTCGGCGAGCACGCAGCCCGCCGAACCGGCGCCGACGATAATGTAATCGAAAGCCTCGCCATCCATCCGAGAGACGCTTGCTCACCCCAACCGTTCCAGGCCGGAATAGGCCTCGACGTCGAGTCATGCGACATAATTTTTCAGATGGAACCCCAACACAAAGATTGCGTTCGGAGCCGGGTTGCAAAACTCCAGCGAGAGCGATGAGCCGCTATTGCGTCGACCGCTCGCCGCTGTTGAGATTTCTCACAACGAACGCCATTCGCATAAGGTGCGAAATGTTGCGCGCTTGCATCTTCTGGATAACGGCGGCCCTGTGATGTTCGGCCGTCCTCGAGCTGATGCGCAACTGATGCGCGATGAGCTTGGTCGGCAGCCCCTCCAACAGAAGGGCGAGAACCTCCCGCTCCCGCTGTGTCAGCAACGCCTGTCGGGCCTTGAATCCCTTCATTTCGAGTGGGGGATCGCCAGTTTCGTCGCTGCGCGACAAGGCCTCCTCGACAGTCACCAGCAGCGCCTCGGCGTCGAACGGCTTTTGGACAAAATGGAACGCCCCCGCCTTCATCGCCAAGACGGCCGTCGGCACGTCGCCATAAGCCGTGATCATAATGACCGTCGAATCTCTGGTCGCAGCGACGATACGCCTCAGGAGTTCGATGCCGCTTATACCGGGAAGCTGGTTGTCGAGCAGAATGCAAGCCGGATCATTCAGGGGGTTTGAGTTTAGATATTCCTCGGCTGAACCGTAGGATCTCGACTCTATCTGCGCGGTCGACAGCAGCAGGGTCAGCGCATCCCGCACCTTGGCTTCGTCATCGACGATATGCACGCAACGTTCATGCACCATTGTGTCCGCACCCATTGGTCGGCAACTCGAACACAAATCGAGCGCCCCCTGTCGTGATCGGCTCCCACCAGAGTCGGCCTGCGTGCCTCTGAACGATCCGCCGGCTCAAGTGCAAGCCAAGGCCCATGCCCCGCGGCTTGGTGGTCTGGTAGGGGTCAAAAATATTGTCCGCAAGGTCCGGGGCCACTCCCCTGCCGTTGTCCTCGACCTGGAGCATGATTGCGTCGCCTTTTGCAGCGACTCGCATGGTCACGCGCCCTCGGGCGTCCGACCGCTCTGCGGCGGAGTCAATCGCATTGGCGACCAGATTGATCAGAACCTGCTCGATCTGGACCCCGTCCGCCTCTACCAGAGGGACGGGACCCAAGCTTTCGACATCCACGAGAACGCCCCGCGCGGCTGCTTCCTCCCGGCAAAGCGCGACGATCTTCTGCGCGAGGGCGGACACATCGACCGCCGCCAGGTTCAAGTTGCCATTTGAGACGAAATCGCGAATCCGCTCCAGAACCTCGCGCGCCCGCTGAGCCTCGGCCTCCGCCTTGATCAGCGCATCCATGACTGGCTCGATCGCCGCGCTCACCTGGAGCAATCGCCGTGCGGCGTGCAGGTAGGTCGCCACTGTCGACAGCGGTTGGCTGACCTCGTGAGCGAGCGCCATCCCCATCGCGCCAGCCCGGGCGTTGGACACCATCCGGGCGAGCTCTCTTTTCTGTTCGCGCAGGCGCAGGGCGGCGTCCTGGCGCTCCGTCGTGACCGCGCCAAGCAGCAAGCCGGTGATCGAAAGCACCAGCATCAGCAATTGGAGTATGGCGAAATCCGTCGTGTTGTAACCGACGAACGCGGTTAGCACAGCAAGCGTCAGCTGTATCGTCACCAACGCAAGCGCGACACCTGCGTACCCTTCCCGCATTGCCACCCAGATGACCGGCAGGAAGAGTAGGTTAAAAAGATAGTACAGTTTGTCGCCGACTCCGACGAGCGCTGCGAATCCCAAACCTATTCCCAGCGCGAAGATGGAAATCGTGAACAACGTATAACCAGACCAGCGCCAGGGCGGCGACGCGTAGGTGAAGGCCGCTGTCGCCGCGGGAATGATCGTGACGATCCCGAGCGCGTTGCCAATCCAGCAATGGACCATCGCGACAAAGACCTTATCCGACGACAGTCCGCCGCCCAGATACAGCACTCCGCAATATATAAAGGCCGATAGCGCGGCGCCTGCCGGAATAAGAAGCAGGAACGCCACCACGTCTGGCAATCTGAACTGCCTGACGTCGAATTTCAGCGTATGCTTCAGAACAAAAGCAAGACCGACATAAGCAACGGTCAAACAGAGTTCCGCCGCCATGGTCACGCCGATGCTGCGATGAACCCCGGCGATCGACACGTCGACCAAAACCGCAGCCAGGAAAACAAACGGCGCAAAGGCGACGTTCTCGAGCAGCAGGGCAAGGCTCAAGCCATCGTCCGGGCTCCACAACGTGATCCCGAGGCGATCGAATTCGTGCCATTCTGTCAGAAGGTTAAGCGCGAAGTAGATGGCGACGAATGCGGCGCCGGTGCCCCAGAACCTGGCGCCAACGCCGACCAAGCCGGTCCAACCTCGGTGAGGTTGGAGCGGCATGTCATGCGAATTCGAGAGGGCGGCCATTTTCATCCCGGACGACACGGGAACATATGGCGCTTTGTTTCTAATTCAAACCCGCTTGACGTAGGTAGTTTTACTAATCGCTGACCGTTTCAATCTCGGTGTATCGTAACCCATCGAGCGGGTTCCAGCCGTCGGTGGTCGGGTCCGCAGTCGAAGACGCCGAGCGCAATCCCCGGACCGCACCGCGCTCGGCGTCGCCCCCCACTCGCGATGGGCGCGCTTCCTTTTGCCCGGTGTCGGCGCGCGCATCGACCCGGTTGACCAATCCCGCCGCTTTCGGCGAAGTCCCTGCTAGCGGGCCGATTCGGGAGACCACGACATGGCCAAAAGACTGCGCGTCGCATTGCTGTTCGGCGGCCGCTCGGCCGAGCACGACGTGTCCGTCATATCCGCGGGCAACGTGTTCCGCGCGCTCGATCCGGCGCGCTACGACACGATTCCGATCGGCATCACGCGGTCCGGCGTCTGGCTGCTCAGCTCGCTCAATGACGGCGCGTTTCCGGCCGCCGTTCCTAAGAGCGGACCGCGCGTCGCGCTTGTTCCGGGCGGCGCCGGCCAGCTCGCGATCCTTTCGGAGACGGATACCGCGCCGCTTGACTTGTCGCGCTCGGTCGACGTCGTGTTCCCGGTTCTACACGGGCCTTTCGGCGAGGACGGAACGGTCCAGGGCGCCGCCGAAATTGCGGGCGTGCCTTACGTCGGTTCCGGCGTCCTCGGCTCAGCCGCCGCGATGGACAAGGACGTGGCCAAACGTCTGATGCGCGACAGTGGCCTGCCGATTGCGCGCTTTCTTAGCTTCGCCCACGGGGACGCCCCATCGTTCGATGCGGTCGCCGCCGAACTTGGCCGCCCGGTGTTCGTCAAGCCGGCGCGCCTGGGCTCGTCGGTCGGCATCAGCAAGGCGGGGACGCGAGAGGAGTTCGTTCGAGCGATCGCCGAGGCGTTCCGGCATGATCGCAAAATCCTGGTCGAGGAATATGTTCGCGGCCGCGAGATCGAGTGTGGCGTTCTCGAAGGTGAGGACGGTTCGCTCACCGCCTCGCCGCCTGGCGAGATCGTGCCCAGCAACCGCCACGGCTTCTATACCTATGAAGCCAAATATCTCGACGAGGAGGGCGCTGCGATCAAGGTCCCGGCTGACCTCGCCCCCGGCATCAGCGACAAGGTTCGCAAGCTGTCGATCAAGGCCTTCCGCGCGCTCGGCTGCGAGGGCTTGGCCCGCATCGACTTTTTTCTCCGCGAGGACGGCAGTCTCGTGATCAATGAGGTGAACACCTTGCCGGGCTTCACCAACATCAGCATGTACCCGAAAGTCATGGAGGCGCTCGGGATCAGTTACGCTGAACTGGTCGACCGACTCATTCGTCACGCGCTGGCGAGGGCAGGCTTAAGCAAGGAAAATGCGGAAACGCGAATGCGGGCTTGATTGCGCTCTCGTTGAGCGGAGGAGAGTAACAACCGCCTGTCCGCGTCGAAGCAATGCCCATGACGCTTGCTTTCACACTTCGCCGGCTTGCCTTCGCTCCGCTCCCGGCGCCGCCCGGTTTTTTCGCGCTGCCGCTTCGGCTTATCGTGGGTCACGGATTTTCGGCCGCGATTAGGAGGATACTGATGCCCGAGACCCTGGCCCAATTGTCGAAGGGCGCGCTGAGCGATCTCGCCGGCGTGTTCGCCGTCATGCCCGAGAATGCACTCGACGGCTTGATCGAGGCTATCGTAGCCGCGAAGCGCATCGTGGTGTTCGGGCTTGGGCGCGAAGGCTTGCAGATGCGCGGCTTCGCCATGCGCCTCTTTCACATGGGCCGCGACGTCGCGGTCTGGGGCGACATGACCACGCCCGCTTTGGGCGCAGGCGATCTCTTCATTGCTTCCGCTGGACCCGGCGATCTTCCAACCGCGCAAACGCTGGTTGAGGTCGCGCGCAAAGCGGGCGCCCGCACGGCGCTCATCACCGCTCAACCGGCAGGCGGACTCGCCAAGCACGTCGACATCGTCACGGTCATTCCCGCCCAGACGATGGCCGACGATCAGGGCGGCAGACTCTCCGTCCTACCGATGGGCTCACTGTTCGAAACCGCGCAGATGATCGCCCTTGAACTGGTGATCCTCAAACTGCGGCCGCGCTTCAGAGAAACGTCGGAGACGATGCGCTCGCGGCACACCAATCTGGAGTGAGCCTTCGCCGGTCCGGGCGGGGCCGCCCGCAAGGGTCGCCGCGCTTCGACTACGACCACACTCTCGCGATTGCAGCCACAATTCCTTTCTAAGCCGTCAGGATCGATGACGACCAGGATGGGCGGAGCCATGGCGATTCGCGCTCTCGACTTCATGACGAAGGTATCATCGAGATTCGCTTATGAGATCCTGCCGGTGACCACCGCGAGCGTGATTGGCGCGATGCTGGTTAATCATTACAGTCATCAGCCGCCTTCGCCTCCGATCGTCATTCAGGCGCCCCAGTCGGCGTCCGAAGACGCGATGGTGCAATCGTTGCGCGAGGAGCACGAGTTTATCGCCAGCTTTATGAAGCGCAATCAGAAGAGAGCGAGCGACCCGGAGCGTTCGGGGAGCGACGCGACGCAGGTCGCATCGCTTGGCCCGCCTCCCCTTTCGCTTGTGGATCCGCCGTTGCCCGAGCCGCGACCTGCGGCGCAGAAAGCGGTGGTGAGGCTCGCGCCAAAACCGGCGGCCCGGAAAAAGTCCGCGCCGACTGAGACGCCGGCGCCACAGCCGGATCCTCCCGCGATTGCGTCAGAGACTCCGCTGCTGGCCTCCTCGCCGCCCCCACCTCAAATTGAGTTCGAGCCAAGAGTGCGACCGATCATTCGCGCCGCCGGTGAAGTGCGCGAGTGGGTCACGGATGTA
>DATCEJ010000160.1:0-21064 GCA_036510135.1 Roseiarcus sp.
AATGGTCATCTCTTCCAGAGAGACGAGATCTAGCACCTCAATCTTCACAATACCGAGCGTTCGCGCCTTTTGCAGGAGGCGCGAGACCGATGCAGTTGAAACTCCAATTTTCCGCGCGATCTCGACCTGCGCCATATCTGCCTCATAGTGCAGCTTGGCGACCATATGGAGCGTCGCACGAGACGTCGGCGTTTCGCGGGGCGTTCGAAGAGACAGCTTGCAATTCCTTTCTGAAACGTGTTACATTAAATCCAAGCCAAGCGGAAGCAATCTAGAATTTAGCGGGAGACCGCGTCCACCGCCATCTTCGCTGCCGCAAAAGCCAATTGCGGATGTATTTTTGCCGACCCCTGGCGGCCTCCGAACACGCCACCGGAACATTGCACGAAAGAAGTACGAACATGACAGGCATGACGACCGCGGAACGCCGCGGATATCATCAGATATGCGACGCGAGTGGTCGCATGATGGTAGTTGCCTGCGACCAACGCGGCGGCATGAGGACGCTTCTGGCGGCGACGCCCGAAGAGCAGGCAAAGATCGACAATAGCATTTTGGGCAATACAAAGGCGGATATCACTCGCTATCTTGCATCCGCGGCCGCCTGCGTGCTTGTGGATCCCATTTGCGCCGTTCCCGGTCTCGTCCACGACGGCATTCTTGCGCGCGACACGGCGCTGCTCATCGGGATTGACGCTTCCGGTTGGGATACATCCCTCGAAGGTTATCGCATTTCAAAGATGGTCGACGGGATTAGCGCCCGTCGCGTGCGCGAATTGGGCGGGACTGGCGGCAAGATCATGATCTACCTCCGAATGGACCGTGAAGCCGCCAATACGGAGAATCTGGCTACTCTAAAGGCGAGCATCGAGGACTTCGCTCGCGAAGATCTTCTTCTGGTTGTCGAGTTTCTCACTTATCAGCTTAAGGGGGAGTCCCGCGAAGAGTATGAGGCAAAGTTTCCCATGCTAATCCAAGAGGGAACTCGCGCCTGTCTTGGGCTTGGCTCCAAGGTTCTCAAGGTGCCATACCCGGGATCAGAACGGGCCTGTGCCGAGGTCACAAAGATTGCAGGACAGGTTCCGTGGGCGGTGCTTTCAGCTGGAGTTGATCACAGCGTGTTTCTAGGACAGGTTGAAGCGGCCATCAAGAATGGCGCATCGGGCGTCATCGCTGGCCGCTCACTTTGGAAGGACTGCATCTCGCTCGACCGCAAGGTGTCGAAGGAACGGCTCGCGACGATTGGGCTCTCGCGGCTTCGTGAAATCCAGGCGATCGTCAGGCGCTATCATCGCGATCAACCCGTTGTGTAGCAGCTGGCGACTGCATGTCTTTCGAACCTTTCGCAATTGGCGTCGACGTTGGCGGGACCCACCTACGAGCGGCGAGGATTTCCCGATCTGGCGAACTCCTGAGAAAGAAGGTGCTGCCGGGCGCCCGGGATCCCGCAAAAGCATTTGAACTTATCAAAGATATGATCCGGGAAATGGATGGCCCAGGCGCCGTCGCGATTGGAATCGGTATTCCTGGCCGGGTGGACGGTTTGACTGGAGAGGTTTTGTCCGGCGGCTATCTGGATCTGTCCGGCCGTGATCTAAAGGGCGTGATTGCGAGAACGTTTGGAAGGCCGGTCGCGGTTGCAAACGACTGCGGCATGGCCTTGGTCGGCGAAGCGCGACTGGGCGCGGGGCGCGAACTTAGCAATATCGTGATGATGACGATCGGCACTGGAATCGGCGGCGCCGTGATGCAGAGCGGGCGGCTGCTCACCGGCAAACAATGCGCGGGACAGCTCGGCCACCTTATCGTCAATATCAATGGTCATCCCTGCCGATGCGGCCAGCGGGGTTGCATCGAGACTGAGTCCTCCGGCACCTCGCTTCGACGCCATTTGTCGGAAGCGGGCTATGACCAGAGCACGCTGTATGAGGATCTTCTTCCCCTCGCCATTTCCGACGATCAAAGGGCGTTGACCGCTATGCGCGCGTGGGCCGCGCCGTTGCGAGCAGCCATCCGTACGCTCTCCGCTGCCTTCGACCCGGAGGTTGTCGTCTTGGGCGGAGGCATGGGACATGCAGCCGTGAGAGCGCAGGAGTTCTTGTCACCTGCCCAGAGCTGGTACGACATCGAGGTTCGTCTTGCGGTTCTTGGCGATGACGCCGGAGTTATCGGATCCGGTCTTGTCGCTTTTGATCTCGTCGCCGAACTCCACCCGCAAGCCGCTACAAAAGGAAAACGGTTGTTGATGGTGAACGGGGTGCCGGCCTCCGGCAAGAGTTCCCTGGCGCATGGCATATCTCAGCGAACAGGCTGGCTGGTGCTCGGACTCGACACGGTGAAGACGCCGTTTCTGGAACTCGTCGAGGGAGTTGATCGGGTTTTCAACCGCACGTTGGGAAGGGCGAGCTACAAGTCGATTTTCTCGATAATCCAGGAAGCGCCTGAGGGAGCTACATTTATCGTCGATGCATGGTTCGGGTTCCAGCCCGTCTCCGTCTTGCAACAGCATATCAGCATGGCGGGAATAACCAACGTGGCGGAACTCTGGTGCCATGCAGCCCCCGAGATCGTTGCACAGCGCTATTCCGAAAGGGCCGAAGATCGGGTTGTCGGCCATCCCGGCGTTTCTTATGTCCCTGAACTCATTGAGTTGGTGAAGCGCGCAGAACCTTCCCGGCTCGGCCCGGTTCTCGACGTCGACACGACAGCGCCGCAGGAAATTGACCTCATCGCCGGCTGGGCAGAGCGCGCTTTAGGGCCGCGGGGCGTCTAGGCCCGCCGCGGCGTACGGGTGGTCACGTCCTTCCGGTCGGCACGCGCCGTGCCGTCGCCGAAGTCAATACTGGCAGCGAGCGGCTCACCGAAAGACCCCAGGTGGTCGTTCGGCGGCCCAAACGGCTGCCTATGGAAACTGCGCCTACCGTCCCGTGAAAAGCGCCGGCGAAACTTTGTCATTCGGGCTTGCAATATCGTTCAGAAATATGTTACGCACATCGAGCGCTCTCGGGGAGGAGTGGCGAGCGAATTAAGTCTCCGTACTGCTACAGTGATTCTTGCGACACGTATCAATCCAGCGGTATAATTTCAACTATAATGGAGATCATGTGAGCAATGCTCGGGCCTTGGCGCAGCTAAGATTTGTAAAGTCGGGGCGTACAAACGGACATCTTGAGCTAATTCTGCCCGCGTCAATGGTCCAGAGGCGGGTTATTGGATTTATAAGGGCCAATACACTTAACTAGGAGGAAATCATGCGTATCGCAGCGAAGTTTGGACTATCTTTAGGAACGCTTATTGTTGCATCGCAGATGGCATGCGCGGCAACACTGACAATCGCCACCGTCAACAACGACGACATGATAACCATGCAAAAGCTGTCCGGTCAGTGGGAGCAAGCGACAGGAAACAAGCTGAACTGGGTCATCCTCGAGGAGAACGTGCTCCGTCAGAAAGTTACAACGGACATTGCCACCAAAAGTGGTCAGTATGACATCGTCACGATCGGCGCATTGGAAACGCCCATTTGGGGAAAGAAGGGCTGGCTGACGCCGCTGGATGACCTCGGCGCTGACTACGACTACGAGGACGTGTTCAAGCCTGTGAGGAACGGTTTATCCTCGGACGGCAAGCTTTACGCGGTTCCTTTTTATGCCGAGAGTTCCTTCACGATGTATCGGACCGACTTGTTCAAACAGGCCGGCATTGCCATGCCGGAGCAGCCGACATGGGACCAGATCCGGGACTTTGCGGCGAAACTGACGGACAAGTCGAAGGGGCAGTACGGGATTTGCCTCCGCGGCAAGCCGGGATGGGGAGAGAACATGGCCCTTATCACGGACATGGCCAACACGTGGGGCGGTAAGTGGTTTGATATGCAGTGGCATCCGCAACTGACATCCAAGCCTTGGGAAGATGCGGTAGGATTCTACGTCGATGTGATGACGAAATATGGTCCTCCAGGCGCCACGGCGAACGGCTTCAACGAGAATCAAGCATTGTTCGCTGGCGGGCATTGCGCCATCTGGGTTGACGCCACCTCCGCAGCCGGGCGCCTTTATAACAAGGACACGTCAAAAGTCACCGACGTCATCGGATACGCTAAGGCGCCCGGAGAGGTGACCAATATCGGTGAAGGTTGGTTCTGGGCCTGGGCGTTGGCGATTCCGTCAACGACGAAGAACGTGGATGCCGCAAAAAGCTTCGCGAAGTGGGCCACTTCAAAGGAATATGTGCAGCTTGTCGCCAAGACTGGCGGCATTATCACATCACCTCCGGGCACCAGGAAGTCGACCTACACCGACGCGTATTTGAAGGCTGCCCCCTTCGCAGAGATGACCCTCAAGTCGATCCTGACGGCTGACCCTACAAAGCCCACCCTCGATCCGGTTCCCTACACTGGTATCTCTTTCGTGATCATTCCGCCGTACCAGGGCATTGGAGCGACGACCGGGCAGGATATCGCAGGCGCGCTAGCGGGACAGACCACTGTTGAAAAGGCGCTGCAGTCCGCGCAGGAAAGCACCATCCACGCTATGACCCAGGCCGGTTATATCAAGTAACTGCAGCCGTGACGGACCTGAGCGCCTCCTTCCCGCGCCAGGTCCGTCAGAAGCAAGGCACTCACGACAAGCGTCGGGGAAGGATGGCGCCGCTCGAGGAGTTGTGATCGTGGGGCAATTGGGAGCAGGTGCGTGTATCTTGAAAAATACTCTTTGAAGGGCAAAACGGCATTCATCACCGGCGGCGGTCGGGGGATTGGTCTGGCCGCGGCGGAAGCCCTGCTCGAGGTGAGCGCTGATGTCATCATTGCTGACATCGACGAGGCCGTTCTGGCATCCGGTCACGCCTATCTTAGCGAGAAAGGCTATGAGGTAGAGGCCCAAAGACTGGATGTGACGAAGCCGGCCAGCGTCGCCTCGGCGGCAAAGTCCGCAAACGAGCGACATGGCTCGGTCGATATCATGGTGGCCAGCGCCGGGATCGCGTGGCCCGATACTCCGGGCGAAGACATTCCCAATGACGTATGGCGGCGATTAATCGACGTCGACCTTAACGGCGTCTACTGGTGCTGCCGGGAGTTCTCCAGGCATATGCTCCAGCGCGGGCGTGGCTCAATAGTAACGCTTGGATCGATTTCTGGGGTTATTTCCAACAAACCCCAAAGGCAAGCCCACTATAACGCGGCGAAGGCCGGAGTTCACCACCTTACAAAGTCATTGGCCGGGGAATGGGCGGAGCGCGGCGTCAGAGTCAATTGCGTTGCGCCAACCTATGTCGACACCCCCATGTCAAACGCAAGCTTTGGCGATCCGGAACGCATGCCGATCTGGATGGACTTCACGCCTATGCGTCGCGTGGCAAGACCCGATGAGATCGCCTCAGCAATACTTTTCCTGGCGACCGATGCATCGAGTGCGATAACTGGAGCAACTGTTATGGTCGATTGCGGTTATACCGTTTGGTAAGTCGAGTGTCTGCGTTCTCGTTGAAATGTGTGAGGACAAGTTCGGGGCGGCGTATTCGGAGCACGGCAGGTGCATACGAATATAATCGATAGTTTCGAGATATGAGGAAGTCGACGCTCCGCTTAGCGACCGAACACGAAGGAAGTTCCAGGATGACAGGCTTTGGCAAGGGTCCGATCCTCGTCACTGGGGCGAGCGGCGGCATCGGCGCCGCCACGGTCCGGCAGCTCGTAACGGCCGGCGCCGAAGCCATTGCGAGCGGCCGCAACGTTGAACAGCTGAAGGCCCTTCAACAGGCGACCGGTTGTCGCACACTGCCGTTCGATCTCACCTCGGAAGAAAGCATCCGCGAGGCCCTTGATGGGCTCGACGTCTATGGTGTTGTGAACTGCGGCGGTTTTGGCGGCGAGATCGCGACTCCAATGGAGACGGACATTGCTGTCTTTGACAAGGTAATCTCGATCAACGCCCGCGGCGCGCTACTCGTTATCAAATACACGTCGGCTTCCATGATCCGGCTCGGCAGGGGCGGCTCCATCGTCAACGTATCAAGCCAAGCCTCGCTCGTAGCGCTGCGTGGCCATATCTCCTATGGGTCCTCCAAGGCCGCGCTCGATAACATCACACGTGTGTCGGCCCTTGAACTCGGCAAATACGGCATCAGGGTCAACAGCGTGAACCCGACCGTCGTGATGACCGAGATGTCCGCGTTCTATTGGGGCCGCCCCGAGATTGGCGGCCCCTTTCTCGCCAACATGCCACTCGGTCGTTGGGCGACCGAGGACGAGATCGCCGCGCCCATCGTCTTCTTGCTGAGCGACGGCGCCTCGATGATCACGGGAGTCTCGCTTCCCATCGACGGTGGATTGACCTCCTGCTGACAACAGGCGGGCAGGTTCCCTTCAAACCGCAGCCGGGCTGAGACAATCGGGAAGAGAGGAGAGTTGCATGGCGAACGAAATAGACGGCAAGATCGCCGTAATCACCGGCGCGGCCTCAGGTATCGGATTGGCCACGGCCGAGGCCCTGATGGGGGCTGGCGCGACCGTGGTCATGGTTGACCGCAACGAAGCGGCGCTAACGGAACTTGTCGCGAAGTCGCGCCGCAAGGCGATCGCCCAAGTGACGGATCTGCTCGACGCCGACAGTTGTGCGGCGATGATTCCAGAGATCCTGGCAAAAACCGGCCGAATTGACATCCTCCATTGCAACGCCGGTATCTACATCGGGGGTGATTTAGTTGACACCAATGCGCTGGCGATCGACCGAATGCTGAATGTGAATATCAACGCGGTCATCAAGAATGTTCATGCGGTCCTGCCGCACATGATTGAGCGAGGAACCGGCGACATCGTCGTGACCGCCTCGTTAGCGGGTCATTCAGCGATCAAGCACGAGCCGGTCTATTCCGCGTCGAAGTGGGCCATTACCTGCTTTACCCAGACTACCCGCCGGCAAGTGAACAAGTATGGGATCCGCGTATCCCAGGTCTCTCCAGGGCCAGTGATCTCGGCGTTGCTCGCCGACTGGCCGGCCGACCAGCTGCAGGCGGCGAAGGATGCCGGCGCGCTGATGGAAGCCTCCGAAGTGGCGGAAGCAGTCCTCTTCATCCTGAGCCGCCGCCGCACCGTCACAATTCATGATGTGATCGTCCTGCCTACCAATATCGACGCCTAACGCCGATGCGGCGGGGCGCTTCTCGGGGCGGCGGCGCGGAGCTGAATTCTGTGTGCTCGGGCCAGCATCGGACGCAACGAGGACTATCCTAGCCGGCCCGGAGGAGATCACCGTTCCTGCCTTTGACGGTCGAATCTCACGGGTTATTTTCAAGAACCGGTTGGCCCATTCGCGCATCCCGATCGACATGATCCGCCAAGGCTGATCGATGAGCTTGTTCCAGTCGAGGCGGTCGACCAGCCCATGCGGGCGCGCGATCGTTCGCATCCCTTCCTGGACCTGTCCGACATTGTCGAAGATGCCGATCGAGGTCCACATCACCCACCCCGACATGATGGTGACGCGGAGCGCGATCCCGGTGGCGACGGCGATGTCCCCGAGACGTATGCGTCGTCGGTCGAAACCGTGCTGAGCGCTCTCTCGACCCAGGGCATGCCGAACCAGAGGGCGGCGCGAGAGGCACGACGCGCGCGGCTCCAAGCCGCATGTTTCGCCGCCCCCTGGGGCTTCGGCTTCTCTGGCAAGACGGTCGGCGCGCCCGGAGGGTTTGGCGGGGTTGGGCCCGAATGGCCTTTGCGAGTCGAGGTCGGCTTCTCGCCCAGTTCGTTCGTCTCGCTGCTCTGCTCGCTCATGGCAGATTCCTGTCATCGAACGGATAAATGACAACACACTCTAACATCGCGCGGACTGCCCCTGGGACGCCGTACCCCAAGTACAATCACAAAAGCGTGATGTGGTCTCCAGTTCGATCCGTCCGCTCTACCAAGCCCTGCGACGCTCAAGGGTCTCGGCCATGATCGGGATCGCTCTCGTTTGTTTGGAACAAAGTTCCGCCTCACCGAATGATACCCTAAATGGCGCCCCCATCGCATAGGTAGTCGTATCCACGGGACCCTCGGTCCGCGAGTCAAAACACAGGGCTATGTATTGAGCGGGGTTCGGAGCCCCCAGTAGGCGATGGTGTTGCCGATACGATCGTATCGGTCCGGCTTCCTCCGACAACCAGAAAGCGCGACGCGAACACAGAGATCGACCACGCCACCATTCACGTAGGAGGTGCCGGATCGCGCATCGGTTCGCGATGTCTCGTCCAATCGCCAACTGACACGAAAGCCGGCGCCCGTAGAGGAAGGGCGGCCTCGCATAGCAGAGTATAGGCGACACGTGAGTGTTATGGAACGCGGCCGCCCCGATTGCGCATTGCGCGGCCTAGCGGGAGTAACCCTCTGTCGCTCTGAGTTAATCTCGTTAAACTTGGTTACGCAACTACATATATGACGGGGCGCAAGCCTTACTATCGATGAAGGCTTTGCGTTTCACCGGGAACACTCTCGATGCTTTTCCTGGGTCAAAAGCTAAAACTCAGACGGCGAGCTCGATAACCTTCCCCTGTTTGATACTCTCCTCGGCAGCCAGCACGATCCTCAGGCTGTTGACCGCGGCGTCCATGGACTCGGACAGATCGAGATCCTCCTGAATCGCTTTCAGGAAGAAGTCCTGCTCGCGATCGCAGAGCGCCTGATGGCTGGGTTCGTCTTCCGTCGAAATGAATTCGTCGCGCTTGATGAAATTCTTATCGGGTCCGACTTCGGCGTGGTGATATTGGATGAGATCGGTTTTCGTGTGCCGGCCGATGTCGGCCGAATCTGAAATGTCCGCGAGCTGATCCTTCCTGTCCGAATGCGCGGGCACAAGCGACACCGCGCCCTTGGGCCCGACGATATCTTTCACGAAGAAGGCGACCTCGCTCATCATTGGGCCCCATCCGGCCTCGTACCAGCCAACGGAGCCGTCATCGAAGGTCACATGAAGGTGGCCGTAGTTCGGCTGCTTCGCTTCCGCCCAAAGTTTGGCGCCAATGCCGTGCACGCGCACCGGCTTTGCCCCGGTGACCTGGCACATGACGTCGACATAGTGAACGCCGCAGTCGACGATCGGGATGAGCGAGTCGATCAGGTTTTTATGCCAAGTCCACGCCGCGCCGCTGCTCTGCTGGTTGAGATTGAGCCGCATCACAAGCGGCTTTCCCAGCGTCTTGCCGAGTTCAATGAACTTCATCCAGCTCGGATGGACCCGCAGGATATATCCGAGCACCAATTTCCGCTTTCTCTTGCGCGCGGTCTCGACGACCTTCTGTGCGTCCTCAATCGTCATTGCGATTGGCTTTTCCATAAAGACATGCGCGCCCGCGTCCATGGCCTTGATCGCATATTCCGCGTGCGTATTTGGCCAGGTGTTGATCGAGACCGCGTCCGGCTTTGCGGCCGCCAGCGCCTCGTCGAAATTCTCGAAGAGCGGGTAGCCTTTGAGCTCCTCGGGGATCGGCTTCGCTTTGATCGTCCGGCTCATGAGGCCGACGATCTCGAAGCCGGAGTTGCGGTGATAGGCGCTGGCGTGGGACACGCCCATGTTGCCGAGGCCGACCACAAGAACCTTCACCGGAGCCATTGTCCCTCCCTTCAGGCTTTAGGGGGGGGCGGCGTTGCGTCCCCCCCAACGCGCTATCAACGATTGGCTGGAATCGCCTGATCGAAAAGATGCGCTTTTATGTCGGCGACGTCGAGGTCGGCGAAGGGCTTCGAGAGCTTGTAGCCATCGGCGTCGGCCTTCACTTTCGCGCGGTCGAAGGCGTTGGCGCCGGCGATGAGCACGTTGGTGCAGACATCCTCGGCCTTGACGGCCTTGGTGATCTGCTTGAGCTGATAAATCTTGTCGAAGAAGAGTTGCCAGGCGCCCATGTTATGATCGCCCCATCCGGCGCGCTTCGCCATGTCGCCGCGGAAGACGTTGGTCTGCTGCAGGCAAGACGTCGTTCCGAGCTTCGGGCCGAGATTGCTGGCGAGTGTCGGAAACTGTTCGAACACAGCCTCCACAGCAGCGCGGGGATTGAGGTAGCCGAATTCGAGGCCCATCGCCCAGCCACGAAGATATTTCTCGAGGAAGGCTTTCCTGTCGGGGTCGTCCAAATCGGCCGCGCGCACGACGAAAGTGTTCGCGAACAATGGCGACTTCTGCACGCCGAGCCAATATTCGAACTCGAGCCCTTTTCCGATCCACTCCGCCCGCAACCCTTCCCAGGAGAGCGCGGCGTCGCCTTGTCCGGCCTTGAGCGCGGTCGCCCAGGTTGGCCACCCGGCTTCAACGTATTTGACCTTCGAAACATCAACGCCCTGCACGAACAGCATGGGGTCGACAATCGACTGCCATGCCGCCGATCCGAGAAGGATCGTCTTGCCCTCGAGTTTCTTGAGGTCGTTGGACCCCTCGCCGGGGCGGAACGCGAGGCTGAATGTGTCCAACGCGCCCATGTGGAAGACGGACTTGAGCTTCATTCCGTTCTGCAGGGCGAAGGAAAAGACGCCCGGCGACGGAAAGCCCATGTCGGCTTGGCCAACGTCCACAAACTTGACGGTCGCAGTGCCGTCCGAAGGGCCGGGCTGCATGTCCGTCTTGACGCCAAGGCCCTCGAAATAGCCCATTTTCTTCGCCGACCAGTACGGGAAGTCGTCGAGCACTTCGAGCGTGCCGCGCGGCGAGATCCAGGTGAACTGCGAATAAACGTTGGCGGACGCCGTTCGCGAACCGCCGAAGACAGTGGCGGTGACAGCGCCCGCCGCCGAAACCTGCAAGAACGTACGACGGCTGACACCGGTCGAGAAAGGCGTTCCGTCCGTATTTGCACTCATTGTTTTCATTTCATTCCCTCCGCTTCACACCCTCCCGTAAGCCGCGCAGAAATGCATCACGCCTCCCAGCTTGCGAAGCGCTTGGCCAACAGGAAGAACAGTACGTAGATGAGGATGCCAAGCGTCGACAGGATGAGGATCACCGCGAAGAACTGCGGCATCTGAATCATCGACGAATAGGTGGTGAGCCGGTTGCCGAGCCCGAAACCGCCGCCGACCATTTCGGCGCCGACCGCGGTCAGAAGGCCGAAAATCGACCCCACCATCAGCCCGACGAAGATCATCGGCAGCGCCATCGGAGCCCGCACCTTCCAGAATACTTGCAAGGTCGAGGCTCCGTAAGAATGGGCGAGAGCGATCTTGCCTCGATCAACGCGCCGGAAACCGGTCGCGGCGTTGATCATCACCATTGGGCCCGAAGCGAGGGCGACCGCGATGATGCGGGGCGTGTAACCGAAGCCGAAACGCAAGATCAGCAGCGGTACAAGAGCCAGCATCGGCGTGGTGACGAGAATGAGGATGTAGGGCGTGATGACCTTCTCGGCGAACGGAAACTGCGTGATGACAGCCGCGAGCACGAGGCCGGTCGCCGCGCCGATGGCGAACCCGCTGACAAGCTCCACGAGCGTGTAGAAGAGGTGCGGCGCAATCAGGGGAAAGTCCTTCACGAGCGCGACGGCGATTTCGCTCGGCTTGGGAAAGATATATTGAGGCACTTTGAGCACGGTGAGTGCGATCTGGATGCCGCCGATGATGATGACCGCAACAAGCACAATGGCGAGCACTTCGCTCGCGGACTTCACTCCGGATCCGCCCGCCAAGGCGGACGACAACCCCGAGACGCCGACCTCACTGTCGCCGACCAGTCCGCTCTTAAAAACAGGGATCGCGTCGAGGTCTGTCATGGCCCCCCCGCCAAAACTTTCGCCTCTTCCGCGCTTTTTCCCTGCCGCTGACGGTCACCCACAATCTCAAGCTTGATGCGGTTGAGAAGGTCGAACACATCCTTGGTCGCCATGATCTCAAGTGAGCGCGGACGCGGATAGGGAACTGTGTGAATGCTGGCTACGCGCCCCGGACGCGGGCTCATGACCACAATGCGGTCGGAGAGAAAGATCGCCTCTTCGATCGAGTGCGTGATCAACACGATCGTCGTCGGCGCCGTCATCCAGATCTCTTCGACGAGACGGTTCATTTCCTCGCGGGTGAAGGAATCGAGCGCACCGAAAGGCTCGTCCATCAGCAGGACGGAGGGCTTGAATGACAGCGCTCTCACTAGAGCAGCGCGCTGCTGCATTCCGCCCGACAATTCGCGGGGAAAGCGTCCGCCGAACCCATCGAGGCCGACGCGAGTCAGAAGCTCGTCTATCCAAGCTCGGTCGGGCTTTGTGCCCTTGATTTCGAATGGAAAGCGGATGTTGGCGTCGACGTTGCGCCAAGGAAGGAGGTTGGCGTCCTGGAACACCATTCCAATCTCCGGATGCGGTCCGCGCACCGGGCGGCCATCGAGACGAACTTCGCCGGCGGTCAAAGGGTGCAGGCCGGACATCGACCATAGAAGAGTGGTTTTTCCGCAACCCGAGGGGCCAACAATCGAAACGATCTCTTCGGCGCCGACATCGAACGAGCATCTGTCAATCGCGACAAGGTCGCCTGAGCGGGTATTGTAGACCTTCGCAGCGCTAAGAATTTGAAGCTTCGGTCCTGAACGCGCGGTCGCAAACATTGTACCCATGCGCAGGAAACTCGAGGGACCTCAAGAAGACTAGCTAACCGGCGCCGGCTGTCAAGGCGATGAAGCGCTTGGATTTGGCCATAGCGCCTGAATTCAACGCCGCTGCTCGTTCGCTGAAGCGCTGTCGCTGCTGACCTTGCGATGCTCGTGACTTCGCAATATTCGTCCTGGGTCCGGTGAGGGTGAAGCGGGCTCTTCCACAGGTTTCAAATGGCAACGATACGAAAGCGGGACAGACGGCGACGCCGTTTCACAAGATCGCCCGGGGACCGCTTCGCATCGTCTCCCCATCATTCGGAATTGCTCCGACGCGTTGCGCCGATGGAGCACTGCGCGGCCCACATCTTTGCGCGGACGTAGCGATCGCGCTTGGGGCGCGCGGCGAGAAATGGGTCAGGCTTTGGCGATTGCTCACGCGTCAGCTCAGGATAGGTAGAACTGCCTATACCGCTATGCGGCTGGACCGCGGGCCGCCGCCCAGAAGCAAGGCGGGTTACCTCCGTCAAAAAAGCAGAAGAGGACGAGTATGGACGACGCGGCAACGACGAAGGCGAGGGTTTGGCTCGCTGCGCTCGATCGGGCGCTTGCAAGCGGCGATGTAACAGCCGCGCTCGCTCTCTTCGCCGACGATTGCTACTGGCGCGACTTTCTGAGTTTCACCTGGAACATCAAGACGCTCGAGGGTAAGGCCGCGATCGCGGCGATGCTCGACGCCACGCTATCGAGAACATCGCCCTCGAGTTGGTCGCTTGAAAAGGCCGACGCGGCCGAAGGCGGCATACGAGCGTGGTTCGACTTCGCCACTCGCGACGGCCTTGGGCGCGGCATCTTTCGGCTTGAGGACGGCAAGTGTCGCACCATCCTCACGACTCTGCAGTCCCTGACTGGACATGAGGAAAAGGTAGGCTTCGCGCGGCCGCTCGGCGCAGAGCGTGCGGCCACGCGCGGAAGGATCAACTGGACCGAGCGCCTGATCGGCGAACGCGAAGCATTAGGGGCGACCGAGCAGCCTTACTGTCTTGTCATTGGCGGCGGCCAAGCCGGCATTATGCTCGGCGCGCGCCTGAGGCAACTCGGCGTGCCGACCATCATTGCGGAAAAGAACGCCCGCGCGGGCGATTCCTGGCGCAACCGCTATCGCTCGCTCGTTCTGCACGACCCGGTCTGGTACGACCATCTTCCCTATATGCCGTTTCCCGACAACTGGCCGGTCTTCACGCCAAAGGACAAAATGGGCGACTGGCTCGAGTCCTATGTGTCCACGATGGAGCTGAACTATTGGGGTTCAACTGAGGTTAAATCGGCGCGCTTCGACGCTATTCGAAGGCGATGGGTGGTCGACATTGATCGCGAGGGGCGTGCTATTACGCTGGAACCGACGCAGTTGGTGTTCGCCACGGGCGCCTATGGTCCGCCAAACACCATTGCGCTGCCTGGTGCGGAGGTTTTCCGCGGCGAAATCCTGCACTCAAGCGCGTACAGCGACGGGAGCGCGTACAAGGGAAAGCGCTGCGTCGTTATCGGCGCCGCGAGCTCAGGCCATGATGTCGCGGTGGACCTTTGGGAGGCGGGGGCCGAGGTGACGATCGTGCAGAGATCGCCGACCACCGTCGTGCGCTCCGAAACGCTGATGGAACTCGCATTCGAGCCCTATTCGGAGCAGGCGGTCGCGGGGGGCGTCGACGTCGACACGGCCGACATGTTGAGCATGGCGACTCCGTTCGCGCTCCAACCTCCCCTCCAGCGCGCGCTCTATGACAAGATCAAGGCGCGCGACGCGACCTTTTATGACGATCTAAGGGCGGCCGGCTTTCTCATCGACTTCGGCCCGGATGAGACAGGCCTAATGATGAAGGCGTTTCGAACTGGGTCCGGCTATTACATCGACGTGGGCGGGTCGCAGCTCATCATCGACGGAGACATTAGGGTCAAAAGCGGCGCCGACATAGCAACGCTGACCGAGCGCGCAATTCGGTTCACCGACGGCAGCGAGATCGAAGCCGACGTCATCATTCAGGCGACCGGCTTTCGATCGCTGCACGAAGTTATCGGCCAAATCGTTTCCCCCGAGGTTGGCGAGCGTGTCGGGCGATGCTGGGGACTTGGATCGGGAACACGCAGCGATCCTGGGCCGTGGCAGGGTGAACCGCGCAACATGTACAAGCCCGTCGCGCAGGCGAACCTTTGGATTCAGGGTGGCAACCTCGCGCTGTCGCGCATCTTTTCCAAATTTGTCGCCCTACAGATCAAGGCGCGGATGGAAGGTTTGGAAACGCCGGTCTACGACGCGCCCGGCTGATCGATCCAGCTTGTCTAAAGAGATGAAGCTTTTGGCGAACGGGCGCTGATCGGGTCAAGCTTGGATGTCATTCGGCGTGGGGTTCCGCCGCCGATCGGCGCGCTAGATCTTTGATACGGGTCAAGGAGTGACGCCGACTTACAGTCTCGACGTGAAGCAGACATTGCGAATGGCGAGCGCGAGCGTCACAGGCAGGATGGGCAAAGTAGCCTCGCCCATTATCTGACGGTTCCTTGTAAGCTCGGTTTGCTTCAATCCATATAGCGCTTGGTGGTCTTCGAGTGATAGCGCGGCTCCGGTTCCTTCGTCTGCCTAAAGGATCGGTCTTTTCCGAAAATCTCGAAGTGACTACAACACTCTCTCAGGTCATCATTACGAGTTGCGCCCGCACATCAAAGGCTATCCCGTGCAGCGTTTCGATCTGGCGCGCGACACCTGACGGGAACGGCTGCGGGCGAGGCGGCGGCGGGCTGGGTTTCCAACGCAAAGGCGCCGTGGGGCCGCGGCCACCATGATTGGTTCGAGCGTCACTTCGCGCACGGCATCGGCGTGCACGCGATCGGCGACGACCTGCCCAATCCCAATAACCGGGTGACGATCGACCCGTCTGTGCGGGATTCGTATGGACTCCCAGCCGCGAAGCTGTTTTATGAACCTGGCGAGAATGATCGACGAATGATGAACTTTATGCTCGACCGCATGGAGGACATCGCCAAGGTCGCCGGCGCCTTCGACTACAAGGCGACCGACTACCGCGACGAACACGGGGTCTACCGCACACCCGCCTGGCACATGATCGGCGCCTGCCGGATGGGCGCAGACCCGGAGCGTTCCGTCGTCAACAAATGGAACCAGAGCTGGGATGTGCCCAACCTTTTCATCGTGGACGGCAGCGTGCTCGCGACCGGGGGCGTCGTCAATCCGACGCCGACCATCTCCGCTCCCGCGCTACGTTCCGCCACCTGGATCCGCGACAATTTCCGAGACCTCTCGGTAACGACCCGCTCGATGGCGGCTTGAGCTTCATGCTCCAGCCGCCTCCCGCCGAGCCCGGCGCACCGGTCGACGAAGTCGACACGCCCGCTCTTCTCATCGACCTCGACGCCCTCGAGCATAATCTCGATCACATGGCGGCGCTCGCGCGCAAGGCCGGCGTCAAGCTTCGCCCGCACGCGAAGACCCATAAATCGCCGGTCATCGCCCACCTCCAGATGGCGCGCGGCGCTGTCGGCCAATGCGTCCAGAAGGTAGCGGAAGCGGAGATCCTGGCCTGGGGCGGGGTCGGGGACATTCTCATCAGCAACGAGGTCGCCGGCCCGCGGAAGCTCGCCCGTTTTGCCGCCCTGAGCCGCATCTGCACGGCGGCGGTCTGCGTCGACTCCGAGGCCGGCGTCGCGGCGCTCGAGGCGGCGGCCAAGGACGCAAGCTTGCGCCTTACGGCGCTCATCGAGATCGACGTCGGCATGGACCGCTGCGGTATCCCTGCTGGCCCGGCTGTCACCGCTCTGGCCCAGCGGATCGCCGCCAGCCCCTGGCTGCGCTTCGGCGGCCTGCAGGCCTACCAGGGGCGTGCGCAACATCAGCGCACGCCGGACGAACGGCGCGCAAGCATTGCGCGGGCCGTCGCGCTCACTGGCAGAACGGTGGCGGACCTCAAGGACGCCGGTCTTGATTGCCCGATCGTCGGCGGCGCGGGGACCGGCACCTTCGCCCTCGAAGCGGCAAGCGGCGTCTATACGGAGTTGCAGGCCGGCTCCTACATTTTCATGGACGCAGACTACGCGCGCAATGAGCAAGCCCCGCCCTTCACGCAATCGCTCTTCGTGCTGACAACGGTCATGAGCGCGCCGCGCGGCGACCTTGCGGTGGTCGACGCAGGCCTCAAGGCGTTGGCGTTCGACAGCGGTCCTCCCGTCGTGTGGAACCGGCCCGGCGTCACCTACGCAGGGGCGTCCGACGAGCATGGGCGGCTCGTCATCACCACCGGAACCGAGCCCCTGCGCCTCGGCGAACGGCTCCGGCTCCAGCCCGGCCATTGCGACCCGACCGTGGACCGTTACGACTGGTATGTCGGCTGTCGAAACGACCGGGTCGAGTGCCTATGGCCCGTAGCGGCCCGCGGCAGCATGGCTTGAAAGGCAAACAAAAGCTCCGGGCGCAAGGCTTTCGCCGCCGCAACCTGCCGTTTCTGCCCGGGACGACGATAGGGAAAACATTGGCGAAATTTAGCAGCTAGCACCGGCTGAGAACCGTCGTGTCGAGGGCGCCAACACCTGCGAGCGCGCTCAGGGTTCGATCGCGCGCTTCGCCGTCTCCCTCGGCATGGATCGGCTGGACGCAGACCTGATCGGCGCCCGCTTGCAAATGCGCGGTGAGACCGCGGGCGATCGTCGCCGCGTCGCCCCACAGCACCATCGCATCGATGAACTTATCGGAACCGCCGCCGGCAAGATCGGCTTCGGTGAAGCCGATACGCAGCCAGTTGTTGCGATAGTTGGTCAAGGTCATATAGCGCTCGAGTTCTCGGCGGGCGAGGCGGCGCGCCGTGGCGGGGTCGCTTTGAAGGCAAACCTTCTGTTCGACCGCGAGTAGCTTGTTTGGCCCCAGAGCGGCTCTCGCTTCACGTGTATGGTCGGGGGTCACGTTATAGGGGACAGCGCCCGCAGTGCGCTCTGCAGCGAGCTTCAGCATCAACGGCCCGAGCGCCGCGATCACGACAGGCCACTCCGTCGTCTTTGACGGATCTTCATAGAGCCCGTCGAGATAGCGGCGCATGGTCGGTACGGGCTTGTCGTAGACGTGACCCCGTAACTTCTCGACCATAGGCGCGTGACTAACGCCGAGGCCGAGGATGAAGCGATCGTCGTAGAGGCTGGACAGCGTGCGTAGCCCGCGCCTCGCGGTGAAAGGGTCGCGAGCGTAGATATTTGCGATCGAGCTGCCGATGATGAGCCGCTCCGTGTTCGCCAGCATGAAGCTCGCGATGGAGAGGGATTCATAGCCGAGAGCTTCCGGGTACCAAAACGTCGAATAGCCGAGGTCTTCAACCGTTCGCAGCAGGCGCCTGATTCCAGCTGCATCCAAGCGGTCGATTGGGTACCAGACGCCCAGCCTTCCCAACTGCCTCATGACTCGAACTCCTGAATGCGCCTCGCCGCATGTGCGGCGTCCATAACGATTGACGACGTCGCGCCCATCAAATTCGCGTGAAACCTTCGTCGCGGGACCGCGCTGCTTTGGTCAGCGTCTTATGGTCCGCTCGCGCCTCGATTGCATCTGGGTTAAAGATACCACATCATTCGTCGTTCGCCTCCAACATAGGGCGGACGCACGCCAAACAGCTTCACAGGTAGTTGAATGAGCGATTCGAGCGACGAGGCGCTTTCAATCCGGCTCGAACAAGCCCCGCTCGCGGAGCTGATCGACGCCGCGGGCCGCCTGCGCGACGAGGGGAATGGGCGCAATCTTTCGTACTCGCGCAAGGTGTTTATCCCACTCACGCATCTTTGTCGGGATGTCTGCCACTATTGCACCTTCGCCGAGCGGCCGCGCACAAGACAGTCCGCGTATCTATCCGCGGACGAAGTCCTTGCGATCGCTCGCGCCGGAGCCGCCGCCGGCTGCACGGAAGCCCTCTTCACGCTTGGCGACAAGCCGGAGCTGCGCTACCGCGCCGCCCGGGAGGCGCTCGACGCGCTCGGGCATGAATCCACGATCGCCTATCTTCAGGCGATGTGCGCCCTCGTGTTGCGCGAGACCGGACTGCTGCCGCACGCCAATCCTGGCGTGATGAGCCGATCCGAGATCGCCGGGCTGCGAACAGTATCGGCCAGCCAGGGCATAATGCTCGAGTCCCTCAGCGCGCGACTCTGCGAGCCGGGCGGCGTGCACTATGGCTCACCTGACAAGCTGCCCGAGGCCCGTCTTGAAACGCTGCGGCTTGCGGGCGAACTGCGCGTGCCGTTCACGACCGGCATTCTGATTGGCATCGGCGAGACGCGCGCCGAGCGCCTGGAAGCGCTCTTCGCCATCCGCGATCTGCATCGACAGTTCGGGCACATTCAGGAAGTCATCGTCCAGAACTTCCGCGCCAAGCCCGGCACCAAGCTCGCCGGCGCCGCGGAGCCCGATCTTGACGACCTGCTTTGGAGCCTCGCCGCTGCTCGCCTCATCCTGGGGCCAACGATGAACATCCAGGCGCCCCCCAACCTGTCGCCGGGCGTCTATCCGCGACTGATTGCGGCGGGGATCAATGATTGGGGCGGGATCTCTCCGGTCACCCCGGATCACGTCAATCCGGAGGCGCCATGGCCTGCGATCGCCGAACTTGCTGAGCGCACCGCTGCCGCCGGCAAGCTGCTCGTGCATCGACTGCCGATCTACCCCTCTTACATGCGCGGTCTTACGAGCTGGACGGCGCCGGACATCGCGACGCAGGCGCGCCGTCTCAGCGACGCCGAGGGCTTCGCGCGTGACGACAATTGGGCGCCCGGCACGAAGGTCGCTCCACGAATGCCCGCGATCCACGCGCTCTCCGTCGATCCAGCGCTTGAGCGGATCATCGAGCGCGCTCAAACGGGCGCCCGCCTGGACGCGCCGGAGATCGTGCGGCTGTTCGCGGCGCGCGACGCCGATTACCGCCGCGTTGTCGCCGCGGCCGATGAGCTTCGCCGAGCTGTCAGCGGCGGCACGATCCGCTACGCCGTCAACCGCAACATCAACTACACCAACATGTGCTCTTACCGCTGCACGTTCTGCGCCTTCTCGAAGGGCAAAAAGCATGAGGCGCTCCGAGGCGCGCCTTATGACCTTGCTCTTGACGAAGTCGTGCGCCGCGCGACCGAGGCGTGGGAGCGGGGCGCGACAGAAGTGTGCCTTCAAGGCGGCATCCATCCGGACTACACAGGCGAGACCTATCTCGGCATTTGCCGCGCCATCAAGGCGGCGATTCCGGATATGCACATTCACGCCTTCTCGCCACTGGAGGTCACGCAAGGCGCGGCGACGCTTGGGCTGCCGATCCGGTCGTTTCTGGCCGAGCTCAAGGCCGTGGGCCTCGGCACCTTGCCAGGCACCGCGGCCGAGATCCTGGACGACGAGGTGCGCGCCATCATCTGCGCCGACAAGGTGAACACGGCGCAATGGCTCGATGTCGCGAGGACCGCGCACAGTCTTGGCCTGCGCACGACGTCGACGATCATGTATGGCCATATCGAGCATCCCATCTCCTGGGCGCGCCATCTGATGGCGCTACGGGATTTGCAGGCGGAGACGGGCGGCTTCACCGAATTCGTGCCCCTGCCCTTCGTGCATATGGAAGCGCCGATGTATCTCAAGGGCGCGGCGCGGCGCGGGCCGACTTTCCGGGAAGCGGTCCTGATGCACGCGGTGGCGCGGCTTGCGCTGCATCCTCACATCACGAACATCCAGACCTCCTGGGTCAAGATGGGGCCCCAGGGCGCGGCCGTCTGCCTCAACGCCGGCGCCAATGATCTCGGCGGCACGTTGATGAACGAGAGCATTTCTCGCGCGGCAGGCACCGAGCATGGGCAGGAATTTCCGCCCGAGGCGATGGAGGACCTCATCCGGTCGCTCGGGCGGACGCCGGAGCAGCGGACCACCCTCTACGCTCCGGTTCCGGACGAGAGGCGGCTAGCGTCTCTGAACGCCGCCGCTCTGGCGCCTGTCATCATGACGCCGCCGCGCAAGCTCGTGGCGGCGGAGTAGGCGTCTGCCTCCGGCCCAATGCGGGGCTCTACCGGCATTTTTACCGGCGCGCCCTAACGTTTTCAAGAGGTTGGGACCCCGTTTAGTTCCGCGCTCAAATAGGCGCGCGTGTTGCCTTGCGTGGCCGGCCAAGGAGATTATAACTAATTATCTATGTTATATACTCTCTAGCGAAGATCCCGCGCCGTCTCCAGAAGGCGGCCGGCGACGCCCGATTGCTGAAGGAAGGCGAGCGTCCGCGTGCGTACGGGCGGCGCCATTTTAAGGAACGTGATGAGGTCGACAGGATTGTCGATGTCCATCCCGATCCCCGGTTGGCGCACGACGAGCGGATCGATTCCACGCGCTCTTGCCGCATCGAGATGCGGAAAGAAGCTGTCTTCGCCGAAGCGCAGTGGGACAGCGTCGGGCGCCGAGCAGATGATGGTGTTCGATCCGAGATCGTCATCCGCGGGCACGATGGTGAACGCCGGCG
>DATCEJ010000161.1:0-18612 GCA_036510135.1 Roseiarcus sp.
TGATCGAATGGCGAATCGGGCGCCTCGTGAACCCACTCGGCTTCGGCCTGCTGTCGCCGGTCGTGGCGCTACTCGCGATGATCGCGATCTCCGCCTACGCCGCGGCGGTGATGACGACGACCATCGCCGACGTCATGGTGATCTACGCCACCCTGCCCTTCGTCGCAGCGGCGATCGGCTTCATCATCAATGACGAACGGGTCTCGGCCCGGATGCTCGCCGCGTCGGGCGTGGCGCTTGTCGGCATTGTCATCATGGTCGGGAGCGGGCTCGGCTCCGGGCGTCTCCTGGGGCAGGCTTTGTCGATGCTGATGACGCTCGCCTTCGCCGGCATGATTGTTTTGCAGCGGCGCCGGCCGGGCGCGTCGGTGATCGTCGTCAATTGCCTGGGCGCCCTCGGCTCGGGCATCTTCGGCCTCGCCAATTCGCCGCTTGAGCCCATCAGCCTGCACGATTTCGCGATCCTGTTCGTCTTCGGCCTGACGACGATCGGCCTCGCCTTCGTGCTCTTCATGGAGGGGGCCAAGTTTATTCCCTCCGCGGAAGCGGGCCTCATCAGTCTTCTGGATGTTGTGCTCGGGCCGCTCTGGGTGTTTATCGCTTTCGGCGAGAACCCGGGCCTGGCGACGATGCTCGGCGGCGCGATTGTGCTTGGCGCCGCTGTGTGGCGGATGGCGCCGGAGCTGAGGCAGGAACGAGTTTCTTGAAGCGTTAAGGGAGGAATCATGGACGGCGAGCGTTTTGCCCTGGTGACGGGCGCGGGTTCGGGGGTCGGAAAAGCATCGGCGCTGGCTTTGGCCCGCACCGGCTGGCATGTGGCGTTGGCCGGGCGCCGGCCCGACGCGCTTGATGAGACCTCCGCGGAGGTCAAGACGCTGGGCCGCCGCGCGCTCGCCGCGCCGACCGATGTCGGCGATCCCGAGGCGGTCAAAGCCTTGTTCGCTCAAATAGAGCGCGAATTCGGCCGCCTCGATCTCCTGTTCAACAACGCCGGCCAGAACGCGCCCCCGGTTCCGATCGACGAACTGACCTTCGCCCAATGGAATGCCGTGGTCGGCGTCAATCTCAATGGCATGTTCCTGTGCGCCCAGGGCGCGTTTGGCCTGATGAAGCGCCAGCGGCCGCAGGGGGGGCGGATCATCAACAACGTCTCGATTTCGGCCCACACGCCGAGGCCCCTCTCGATCGCCTATAACGCGACCAAGCACGCCGTCAGCGGGATCACCAAGTCGATTGCGCTGGACGGGCGCGCCCACGACATCGCCTGCGGCCAGATCGACATCGGCAACGCGCTGACCGAGATGGCCCGCAAGCAGACGCTCGGGGTGCGCCAGGCCGACGGCCGCATCGCGCCCGAGCCGACCATGGACGTGAGCGAGGTCGGCGAAGCGGTCGCGCACATGGCCAACCTGCCGCTCTCGACCAACGTGCTCACCATGACCATCATGGCGACCAAGATGCCGTTCGTCGGACGGGGCTAGCGCAACCCCAGCGCGAGTTACCGCCAAATAAATCCAAGGAAAACCAAAGGAATCCAAGGAAAAAGGCTTGGATTTCCTTGGATTCCTTTGGTCGATTCGGGGCTTTTCAAGGGGTTACGGCGAATCCAAGTAAAAAAATCTTCCAGCCTTTCAACTCGCGCCCAGGGTTGTGGACGGGACCCACTCGGATTGCATTCTCGCCCAAGTTTTTTCCCTTCAGCCTGGCAACCTGCGACGAGCCAGCCAAATTCGACAACGCAGACAAGATAGCACGGCTTCCTGTTTAGAGGAAGACATTGAATCGAATTCGGCTCTTGTCGCCAGAAGGTCTGCGGGCGTCCGCGGCGTTACGCGCCTGCGCGCTCGACCAAAGGCGACCTCACCTCCAGAGAGCGGTCGAGCGAGATCGCGGGCTGCGCCTTTGGCGTGGGCTCGGCGAGGCGGCCCTCGAGCCAGGCCGGCAGGAACGCCTCGAGCCAGGCGGCGACGCGGCCGTCATGCTGGAACCAGCCGCCGAGATGTTCGGGTCGGCTCAGCGCCCCAGGCCGAGTCAAGCGCTCGGCGCCGCGATGGGTCCAACGGCACATCATGTGATAGGTCACCTCCGGGTGGAACTGGAGGCCGACCGCATGGCGGCCATATCGATAGGCTTGGTTGGGGAAGTTTGCCCCGCCCATTGCGAGGAGCTCGGCGCTCTCGGGCAGATCGAAGCCGTCAGAATGCCATTGGTAGACCGTGCGCGGGAAGGGCGCGAGGCACAGTCGGTCGCCGGCGAGCGTGGGCTCGATCGGGTAGTAGCCGATCTCGCTGCGCTTGTCGTCGTAGCCGAACACCCGCGAGCCAAGCGTGCGCGCCAGCATCTGCGCCCCGAGGCAAAGGCCGAGCAGCGGCTTGTTTTCGGCGAGCGGGGTTTCGAGCCACTCGATCTCAGCCCTGACCCAGTCGAGCGTATCGTTGGCGCCCATCGGGCCGCCGAACACCACGACGCCGTCATGCGCGGTAAGGGTCGGGGGCAGCGGCTCGCCGAAGCTCGGCCGACGAATGTCGAGCCCGACCCCCATGGCCCTGAGCGCGAGGCCAACACGGCCAGGAGTCGAATGCTCCTGGTGCAGCACGATTAACACGGTCGGGCGCCGGGCGCGGCTCACCGGGGGCATGATCTCAAACTCTGTCACGCGTTCCCCTCGCTTTGAATCGCGATCGTAAGAAAGCAAATTCTGCGCCGCAAGCTTAACGAGAGCGGAACCGCCGAGCGAGCCCTATGGCGCCACAGGTCAATACATTCGCATTAACGCGCCAAATTCACCAAAAAACGCCCAAACGAAACGGCTTTTGGCAATATCCCCGCCTCGAGTTCCGTCTTCGGACGCGGGCGCCATGTCGCCGCATGCGGGCCTCGTCGTCGGCTCGATCAGGCCCGGGTCGAGGATTGGACCGGCGATGGAATGCGGGCCGCGGCGCCCGGCGCGAGCGGCTCCAGCAATTGGCCGATCATGGTCTCCGGCACCGGAGTCGCGGTTCCGTAATCCTTCGGCCACGCCTTGGGCAAGTAGAAGGTGCCGAACAGCCGGTCGATGAACGGCAGCATCGCTGAATAATTGTGGTCCTTGTGGTCCTCGAGCGTGTGGTGCCAGTGGTGGAAGGCGGGGCTGGCGATGATCTCCTCCAACGGCCCCAGCCGCCAGCGCACGTTGGCGTGGATGAAGAAGCTCCACAGCGAGCCGATGAACAACACCAGCATTGGCACCAGCGATGGGTTCGGACCGACCGGCGAAGCGAGTCCGGTGGCATAGAGCAGCGTCAACCCGCACAGTCGGGTGAAAATGACATCGATCGGGTGGCCGCGTGTGTTGACCAAAAAATTCACGTGCTCAGCGCTGTGATGAACGGCGTGAAATCGCCAAAGGAGGGGAATTTCATGGCTCCATCGATGACCCCAGTAAAAACCGATTTCGCCCACGATCATGGCCGCGACCATGCGCGCCCATAGCGGCAGGCCGGCCGCCGCTTCGGTAACGGAGGCCGGGAGAGCCGAGTGGATGAGCCAGGCGATCAGCAGCGCGGGTGGCCCGAGAAGGAGCGCGGTGAAGAGGCCGTTAAAGAAATACCAGCCGAGATTGACCCTCCAGCCCTTCGCGAACAGGCTGCCAGGGCGAATGGCGAAGATGTGTTCGAGCGGCGCGAAAACGATCGTCACCACCATCAGCAGCACGCAGGCCCGCAGGGCATTGGTCGCAAACCCCATCAGGTGCTGATGCGATGTCAGAAAGGCAGTCATGAATGCGCGTCATCCCGAGGCCGCGACCGTGATGGCATTATAACAAAAGCCCGGGGCGGAATCCAATCCCGCCCCGGATTAAGAAGCCGCGATTGCGGCGCTCGCCTTTATGCGACGGCCAGAGCCGTCCGGCGGCGGCGAAAGGCGGCATAACCGAGACCGCCGAATCCCAGGAGCATCATCGCCCAGGTCGACGGCTCGGGAACGGCCGTCAGCGACACACCATCCAGAAGAGCGAATGGCGGCAGGTTGCCGGCGGGCGTCCCGACGGCCAGGAAGGACAGCACCTCGCTCGACGCATTCGCGGTGAATGCGAAAGTCGCGAGCGACCAGCCCGAGAACGAACCGGGCTCTCCGGCAGGGGCGCTGTTCAGGTAAGCTGGCGTGAAGAACGCGTCGCCGCCGAGGCTGCCCGTCACCTGGATGGACTGGTAGCCGGTCCGGTTAAAGAGCTCGATGCCGGCCCAGTAGAAGCTGAGGTCGTACGTATTGCCCACGATGAGGCCGGTGATGGTCTGGTCCAGCGACCCGTTGGCGGCCGGATCTCCGTCCAGTCCCATGAAGGCGCCGCCGTTGGGGCTCAAGGCGTTGAAATTGGCGTCGAGGTACTGAGGCTCACCGGCTGTGAAGCGAGTATCAGGGTTGATAGATTTGGCCGCCGCCACGTTGCCAAAAAACAGGACGTTATAGGTAGTTTGGCCCGTCGAAGACCAATCGGTCAGGTCACCGTTGTAGTTCCAGTTGGAATCGATCTCCGCCCCGCTCGCGTTCGCCGGATTAAGAGGCGATGGCAAGGTATTCTGCTCGAAGCCGCCGTTTTGCACCAGATTTGCCGCCTCCACACCTGTGCTCAGCAGCGGCGTCAGACCAAGCGACCCGAGGGCCGCGGTCACCAGTAAAGCTTTTCTCATCATCATCCCTTTTTGAACCCATCGCCGGGCCCAACAGTTACGAGTTGTTAATAGAGAAGTCAATAAACATTTTGCAATGGGTAATCGGGCGGAGGCGGCCTTCGGCGGAGCGCAGCCAATCATTCAGCGCAGGCCGGAAAGTTCGCTAGCCATGAACGGCGTGCGCTGAGCGATGGGGCTCACGAAGACGAGCATCACGCAGACAAATAAAAGGTAATGAAAGCAAAATGCTGAGGCTGTGGCCCAGTGCCCATCCTCCATCTCAATCTGCATTTGAAGCTCGGGATTGCCCCGCGCCATTGCGGAGCTTGTCGCGCGCGATCGAGGCGCGGGTCGATTAACCAATCGTTAGCCGATCGGCCGATAATGATTTGACGCCCTATGGTAAGCGGGCATGAATTGTGAGCGCGCTCACGGCGTATGTGAACGGCGTTCGCCACAATTCGGCCTTGACATCGTCGCCGGGCGGGCGCTTTTGGCCCGGCGCATCGTCGAAGGGGCAGCGGGTTTGGGGACTATGCAATATCTGCTGATTCTTCTTGTCGCCGTGACTCTGGCCTGCGGGGCGGCGGCCACCGCGACCATCGCGCTCGCGCCGGCTCATGCGGACGCCAGCGCCACGGGCTATGCCAGCGAGGCCAATCCTTAAAGGCTCCCCCCAGCGGCCGGCGCCCGCGTTCGCGCGGCTCGCGCAACCCCCTCTCCTACGGGAGAGGGTTGGGGTGAGGGTTTGCGCGGATCTTCGCCCTTTGGAAAAACCCTCATCCGGCCGACTACGTCGGCCACCTTCTCCCGGGGGGAGAAGGGAGGGGGAGCGCGTCACGCTGGCGCCGCGCCTTTCGCGATCTCATCCAGAGCGGTCAGCGCGTCGCCCGGCAGCTTGAGGCTGCCTGCGGCCAGGTTTTCGCGCAGGTGCGCGAGCGACGAAGTGCCCGGAATGAGCAGGATGTTGGGCGCGCGCTGGAGAAGCCAGGCGAGCGCGACCTGCATCGGCGTCGCGCCGAGCCGCGTCGCCACCTCGCTCAGCGCAGTCGACTGCAGGGGCGTGAAGCCGCCGAGCGGGAAGAACGGCACATAGGCGACGCCGGCTCGGGCAAGCTCGTCGATCAGGGAATCATCCTCGCGCTGCGCCACATTGTACATGTTCTGCACGCAGACGATGTCGCAGATCCGCCGCCCTTCTTCGATCTGATTGGCGGTGACGTTGCTGAGGCCGATGTGGCGGACGAGACCCTGCCGCTGAAGATCGGCCAGGACATTGAGCGGCGCCTCGATGGGCCCTTCGGCCGGTCCATGCGCCGAACCCATGATCCGGAGGTTGACGACATCGAGCACATCAAGGCCGAGATTGCGCAGATTGTCGCGCACAGCGCTCGTGAGGTCCTCCCGGCTCATGGCCGGGTTCCATGACGCGTCTGGCCCACGCCGGGCGCCGATCTTGGTGACGATCACGAGGTCGTCGGGATAGGGATGCAGCGCTTCGCGGATGAGCTGGTTGGTCACGGTGGGACCGTAATAGTCGCTGGTGTCGATGTGATTGACGCCGCTCGCGACCGCCTCGCGCAGCACCGCGATCGCCGCATCGTGGTCCTTGGGCGGCCCGAACACGCCCGGCCCGGCGAGCTGCATGGCGCCGTAGCCAAGGCGCTTGACAACCCGGTCGCCGAGCGGAAACGATCCCGCGGTGCTGATGTCGGTCATAAGCTCATCTCCTGTTGGTCGGCTCTGAATATAGTTCGCCCGGCGGCGCCTGCGAATAATGCGAATAAAACTCGTGAGTGGCGGCTAACAACAGTGACATACTGGATGACTTAGGGGCACAAGACCACGCCATAAGACGACTGCCCGTGATCGCGCCGCGAATCCGGTTGCTTTCGGTGGAAAGGGGATTTAGTGAATAAAAACTGCAAGCTGGGGTTTGCGTAATGCAGTGGGAGCGGAATTGAGCCGGCCCAGTTGTGCATCGGCGCCTGCCGGGTACGCGCATATGTTAACGCCCAACGGTCCCGCGCGCGTGGCGCAGGTTTGGCGGCCCCTTTGCGGCGCACTTGCTGCAGCGGCGTTCGCCGCGACCTTCGCCGCCCCCTCCGCCGCCCTTGCCCAATCGGCCCCCGCCGTTCCCCCTGCCGCTCTCACGCAGTCGGGCCCCCCTGTTCCCCCCGCCGCTCTCACGCCGTCGGCCCCCGCAGGTCCCGTCGCCGCTCTCGCGCAGTCGGCTGCCGCCCAAGCCGCGTCCCCGCCCGCCGCGTTCATGAACGATGCGGACAAGCGCGTCGCCGCCGACCTCCTGTTCAAGCGCCTGCTGCTTAAGCCCGACGATCTGGAGGCCGGATTCCAATACGCCCAACTCGAGACCGAACTCGGCGACTACGAGGCCGCGATCGGCGCGCTCGAGCGCATCCTCTACTACAACCCGAATCTTCCCCGGGTGAAGCTCCAACTCGGCGTGCTCTATTTTCATCTGCGTTCCTACGAGATGGCGCGCAATTATTTCGACGCCGTGATCAACGGGCCCGATGTGCCCGCCGACATTCGCACCGAGTTGCAGACCTATATCGCCGCGGTCGATAAAGCCGTCGCGATCAATCAGCTCTCGATCTACGGGCAGTTCGGCCTCGCTTATCAGACCAACGCCAATGCCGGCCCCAACAGTCCGAACGTTCTTGCGCTCGGTCAGAACGCGCTGCTGTCGCCCCAGTTTCAGAAGACGCCGGACTGGAACGCGTTCGGCCTGGTCACGGTGCATGATTTCTACGATTTCAACGATCAGCGCGGCGACGGATGGGACTCCGATCTGATCGCCTATTACTCGCAGCAGTTCAGAGTGACCCGCCTCGATTTGGGCCTGGCCGAATTGCGCACGGGGCCACGGATCGGGATCGGCAATTATGGCGGACTGACCGTCCATCCCTATGCCATCGGGAATGAGCTGATGCTCGGGGGCGTGAATTATCTCAACACGCTGGGCGCCGGCGTGTCGATGAACTGGCCGGTCAACGAGACCCTGACGATCACGCCAGGGGTCGAGTTTCGCAACCGCTACTTCTACAATTCCGCGAATTATCCAACTGCCGCCGGCCAAAGCGGCGGACAGTGGATCGGTTATGTCTTCGGCTCGGGGCTGATTTCGGCCCCATGGGGCTTGTCGTGGCAGGGCCGCGTCTCCTACACCGACTCAAGCGCGGGCTATGGGCCGTATGCCTTCCACGATTTCTCGATCGACGCCGGGTTGCCCTATTCCTTCGCGGCGCCCGCGTTCGCGCATACGGGCGCGCTGTGGACGGTCACGCCCTCCGCTGGCTTTTCCTACACCCCTTACGCGATACCAGACCCGATCGTCTCGCCCTTCGCCACCCGCACGGATAGACAATGGCGAATGTCGGCAACCCTGGATACGAGCTTCTACCACAACATCGGCTTCACGCTCCAGGTCCAATACCTGCGCACCTATTCGACCATTTCGAACTACAGCCTTCAGGATTTCATCGTCGCGGCGGGGCCAACCTTCCACTTTTGACGTTTAGGACACTGGTAATGCGCCGGAAACGATCGCTCCCGCTGCTGTTCGCCGCCATCCCCCTCGGCGCGGTTCTCGCGCTATCGGCCGCGGCCCGCGCCGATACAGTCGGCACGGCGGGCGCAGTCAACACCACCTCCTCGGGCACGACCCCCGGCGGCGCCACTCGCGTGATCGAGATCGGGACGCAGGTGGTCGAGAACGAGAAGATCCAGACCACCGCGACCGGCAGCGTCCAGGTGCTGTTCATCGATAAGACGACCCTTAACGTCGGCCCCAACTCGACGCTTGTGATCGACCGCTTCGTTTACAATCCCGCCACCACGAAGGGGGAGCTCGCCCTTTCGTTGGGCAAAGGTGTGATCCGCGTCGTCGGAGGCATCGCGACGCATTCAGAAGGGGCGACGATCCGAACTCCGGTCGCGGCGATTGGCTTGCGTGGCGGCATCGCCATCATTTCGCATAACGGAGCCAGCGGCACACACGCGATTCTCGGCTTTGGCCGCATGTCGGTCACCTCGCTCTGCAGCGGGGCCAACTGTCGGCCGACCACGGTTGACGTGTCGCGTCCGGGCTATGGGGTGAGCGTCGCGGGGCTCAACATCCCTCCTTCTTCTCCCGGCCGGGCGAGCAGCCAAGAGCTCGCTCAGGCGAACGGGAAGTTGACGAGCCGCGGCGGCCAAACCGGGGGAGCGAGCCGGCAGCCGACGGATAATCAGGCGCGAACGAACAACGTCGGCACGCCAACCTCGCCTGGCGCGCGGATCTTTCAGACCGCCTCGCAGGGACGCGCCAATGCGCTCACGGCCGCGAACGCCATGGGACAGACTGTCCAGCAAGGGGCGCAGAACAGTGCGTCCGTCACAACCACCAAACAGACGTTGATTCAACAGGCTCTGCTGAAGCCGGTCACTCCACCGGTCACTCCGCCAATTACCCCTATTGTCCCCATTGTCCCGATTATACCTGTCCAGCCTGCCCCCACTGCCACTTACGCCATGGTCACTAGCGGGCCTTTCAGCACCACCGCAGGCGTGAGCCCCGTGCCCTATCTCACCGGCGCCTTCGCAGGAATGGGTCAGTTCACTGTCACGTCGGTCTCGCCGATCCTTGGCTATCAGCGCGGCGGCCTCAATACGGACGGTTCGCCGGATACGACCTCGAGGCAGTTCCAGGCTGGCCTCGGCGTAGCCGGAAAGGGCGCGAACCAGAACGCGACGCTGTTCGTCATGACGTCGGCGATCAGCAACGCGCCCAACATCGGCTTCACCCAGGCTGGCGGGTTCATGGGAGTGACGATGCGCAATCCGGCCGGATGGTACGGACTGGCCAGCGGCGCGGTGTCGTCGGCGACGGCGCCGTCGGCGCGCAACACGGTGCCGACTCAGAATGGCGTGCCCATCGCAAGCTTTGCTTTGCACAATTCGACGACAAATCTGAACACAGGGACCGTGGTAAACACGCACTCATACAATTATCTCCAAACTGGTCCGGCAAACTACACATTCAATCCGGTCACGACCGGAGCGCCGATGGCCCGGGCGAACAATCATCCGACTTTATCCCTCAACGGCGGCTATGTCGGTGGAGTGATGGTGACGGCGACCGGCGGCGCGTCGCCGCCGTTTACAAACTACACGAGGCCCTATGTCATAACCAACCTCACCGGACAGCCTGGCGACGTCGGTATCTTCCTGCCTGGCGATTCGAGCGAGATGCTTGCGATCTTCAATGTCGGGAGCGTCGCTGCGCCCAACGGCGCCATGGCGAGTTCCAATTATATCTTCGGAAGCCTGAATGGGAACGGCATGAACGGGCTGAACAGCGCGCGCGGCGCTTATGTCAATCCCACGAATTTTGCGGCGCGGGACGCAGCGGTGTTCAACGACGGGGCCAACACTCCTGTGTCGTCGCGCAACGGCCAGCCGCTGGCGTCCATTGGCGGCTACTCCAATCAGCAGATGGTGACCGCTGAGAGCGTCGGGGCGAATACGTTTGCATTTCTGACCTCGATCTCGACCTCCGGCAGCCCCGTTCACCCCTGCGCATGCGAATCCACTCAATGGGGTTTTTGGAGCGCCTTCAACGGCGCAAGCAATAACGGTCAACTGACGTTCGAGGATCAGGGCGCGCTGCTGCTATGGGTGGCGGGCAACCCGGCGACGGCTGGGACTCTTCCGATAACTGGCACCGCGACGTACACCGGCCATGCCATCGCCAGTATCGCGAACGGCGCCACACCAGGCGCGACCAGCTATCTCGCCGCCGGCGCGTTCCAGGCCGTGGCCAATTTCGGAACCCACTCAGGCATGGTGAATATCACGGGCCTCGACGGAGCAAACTACGCCGGCACGGCCATGCAGACGGCGGCGGCGCCGGGGATGCCATCGCCGGTCACGTTCGGAGGCACGCTGAACTCTGTGATCGGGCCCGGCAGTGTTGGAGGTCGGACCGCAACGCTCGCCGGCTCGTTCTTCCAGGGCGGCCCGACCAACTCGACTCCGGCCTACGGCGAGATCGGCGGCTCGCTCATTCTGAACGGGACCGGCGGCTACCTCGGAAGCGGGATTTTCGCCGCGCGGAAGCCGTAAAGGCGCAGGGTGCTCAGGGCCCCCCGCGCCTTAGTCGGGCGCAGCGGTGAGCGGCTCAAGCGGAGCGCCGATTTCCCCGTGCGCAAGGTCGGTGGAGAATAGCGCCAGCCCTTTGGGCTCGTTGCCGTTCGGGTGGACCAGCACGATCGAGCCGTGTTCAGGCTTCTGACCGGTCGCGAGCCAAGCGTTCGCGCCGAGCGTAATCAGGTGGTCCTGGCTTACGGCCTGCATCAGCGGATCGCTTGAGATAAGACCGGGGAAGCGGAAGAACAGCGACGGAGTCTCGCCGTTGGCGATGAGCAGCCGCTCGGTGTCGAGGATTTCCTCCTGCGGATCGACGCCTCTCGTCAACAGGAAGTTGGCATCGTCCGGCAGCCTGCGATGGTAGGGATGGTGAAAGGTGTGATTGGTCCACAGGATGTTGAGCGCGCCGGCATTGCGCTCACCGACGAGCCAGCGGAAATCGTCGAAGTGATGGATGAGCCAGAGGCCGGAAATCGAGAGCGCCACCGGAGCGTGCGGGCTCGCCGCCTCGAGCCGGGTGAAGAAGGCGCGAGCGAGCGGCTTCTTGCTTGGGCACAGATCGCCAGTGATGAAATCGCCTTGGCCCCCGCCATGCGTGAGCCCCGCATTCTGGAGAAAACCGCGGTGGACGAGGCCCGGCGCCAAAGCGGATTCTCGGATCGCGCGGCCCATGCGGGTCCCATTGAGTTCGCCCTCGCTCTCGTCGTGGCAGGTCCAGCATGCCGCGCGCTCGAGCCGCGTGGTCAGCGCCTCGGGATCGGCGAGGAGCGCGACCTTTTGGCCCGCCACGGTCATCTCGCGGATCGCGACCGCCTTGCGTCCGTCGGCTGCGACGCATGCCTTCAGCACGGGCTGATAATCCACGACGGCGGCCATGCTCTGGAGCCCCGTCGCGGGCGCTGGCGTGAAGGCGCAGCCGGACGCTCGCGCGGCGCTAGCCAAGCCAGCCCAGGCGACGAACGTGATCATGAGAAGGCGAACGAAGAACGGCAAAGGTCGGTTTCTCTGAAGTGTAGGCGACCTTCTAACCAAGAGCGGCGCGCGAGGCTAGAGCCGGAACCGCATCGTCATTGCGAGCGAAGCGAAGCAATCCAGGGGAACGTAGGGCGCCCTACGGCTCCTGGATCGCCACGTCGCTCCGCTCCTCGCGATGATGATTCCATCCAACAACGGCGCTCTTTTGCGCTCAGTTGGCCTCAGCCCCGCCGCGGCCCACGCGTCGAGCGGGGGCGGTTGGGCGCGCCGGCCGCCGCCAGCAGCTTGCGGAACTCGTCGCGCTTCTCATGGATCGAGGCGATGACGAGGCCCATTGGCACGCCAAGATCGACGAGCACCGCCTCGGAGAGTTGCAGGCTCGCCTCGATCGTCTCGGGCACCGCATCAGTGACGCCAAGCCCATAAAGGGCGCGGGCGTGATCGGCGTCGCGGGCGCGGGCGACCAGCGTGATGTCCGGCCTGAGGCGGCGCGTCGTCTCGACCACCGCTTCGTTGGCGGCAGTCGAGTCCATGGTGACGACCACGGCGCGTGCGGTTTCGAGCCCGCAGTGGCGCAGATATTCGGGCCGCGCGGCGTCGCCGTAATAGACCGGCTTGCCGTCGGAGCGGGCCTGGGAGGTCACGCCCGCGTTCGCGTCGACCGCGATGAATGGAATTCCGTGCCGATCGAGCATGTCGCCGATCAGCGCGCCAACGCGGCCGTAACCGACGATGATGACGCGGGACGACTCACTGTCCGGCGGGATCTCCGGCGCCTTCGTGTCGGCAGCGCCTCGCGGGGCAGAGCCGATGCGCGCGCCGAGCTTCGCCAGGCCCGGGATCACAAGCATCGATATCGCCACCGCGCTGATGAGCGTCGTCGCCAGCATGCGATCGATCAGGCCTCCCGCCAGCGCGGCGCCGATCATCACGAAGCCGAATTCGCCGCCTGGCCCCAGCAGGAGCGATGTTTCGGCCGCGGCGCGAAACGGAAGACGGAACGCCCGCCCGAGTCCGAACAGCGTCAAAGCCTTCGCGGCGATCAGCGCCGCGGCGAGACCAAGAATGAGGCCGGGCCGCGCGAGGATGAACGCCGGATTGATCGCGGCGCCGACCGAGACGAAGTAGAGCCCGAGCAAGAGGCCCCGAAACGGTTCGATCGTGACTTCGATCTCGCGGCGATATTCGGTCTCCGCCAGCAGGAGCCCGGCGACAAAGGCGCCAAGCGCCATCGACAGATGGCCCGCCGCCGCGGCGAGCCCATCGCCCAGCACCACGAGGAGGCACGCCGCCATGAAGAACTCGGGGCTCTTCGTCTCCGCGACAAAATGAAAGAAGGGTCGCAACGCGAGGCGGCCGAAAACGACCAGGGCGGTCAGAACGAGCACCGCCGGAACGAGCGTGGTGAGGAGCTGCCACGCAAGGCCGCTTTCGCCTGCTGACGATAACGCCCCCGTCATGACGAGCAGGGGCGCAACCGCGATATCCTGGAACAGCAGCACCGCCAGGCTCGCGCGCCCGGCCCCAGAATGAAGCCGTTTGCTCTCGACCAGCATGGGAATGACGATTGCGGTCGAGGACATCGACAAAGCCGCCCCGATCGCGAGCGCCGAAGGAGCGTTGAGGCCGAGGCGCCACGCTGCGGCGGCAAGAATCAAAGTCGTTACGACGACCTGCGCGAACCCGAGCCCGAACACGAGACGACGCATGCGCTTTAAGCGCTCGAACGACAGCTCGAGCCCCATGGTGAACATGAGCGCGACGACGCCAAAGGCGGCGATGCGGTCGATCGACTCGACATTGATCGCAAGCGCGCTGAGCCACGGCGCCCTCTGCGCGATCGCGCCCAGGCCATAGGGTCCGAGCGCGACGCCCGCGAGCAGGTAGCCCAGGACCGGGCTGATGCGCAGCCGGAAGAACAGTGGCGCGACCACGCCCGCCGTCACCAGGAACAGCAGCGTTTCCTTGTAGACCGAAAGGTCGATCGGCTCGTTCACCTTGGGCCTCGTCGCAGCCGCGCTTCGCTCAGCGATGACCCTAGTCGATTCGCGCCCGATCGCGAGCCTCGCCCCGGGACGAGGGTCATGTTAGCTGTAGCCGCGCTCGGTAGCCCGTCGAAAGACGGGCGTTCTTCCGAACATCGTTTGGAGCACGGCAGCAACGGCTCGCCGCAAATCGGCGTGGTGCGGATTGTTGGAGAGGATCGATGCCGGCTTATCCGCACGAACGTGAAACGGCCGCGATCATGGCGCTCGCGCCGGTCATCCCGGTGCTCACGGTCGCGAGCGTCGAGGATGGGATCGCCCAAGCCAAGGCCCTCGTCGCCGGCGGCCTCTATGCGATCGAAGTCACGTTGCGCACGCCTTCGGCGCTCGAGGCGATCAAAGCCATCGCCAAGAATGTGCCAAAGGCCGTCGTGGGAGCAGGCACGATCGTTTCGGCCGACCAGATCAATCAGGCGGTCGCGGCCGGGGCCAGGTTTCTGGTTAGTCCGGGCGCTCCGGCGGCGCTCGCCAAGGCCGCGGCTGGGTCGCCGATCCCGTTCCTGCCAGGGTGTGCGACGGCGTCGGAAGCCATGGCCTTACGTGAGCTTGGCTTCCGGGCGCTGAAACTCTTTCCCGCGGAAGCGGTCGGGGGCGCGAAACTGCTCGCCTCGCTTGCGGCGCCCTTAGCCGATCTCCGCTTCTGCCCGACCGGCGGCATCGATCTTCAGAAGGCGCCGGAATATCTGAGGCTGCCGAACGTGCCCTGCGTCGGCGGGTCGTGGATGTTGCAGAAGACGGCGCTCGCCTCCGGGGACTATCTCGCGGTCGAAGCTTTGGCGCGCGACGCGGCGGGGCTCAGACGAGCGGCCGCATAGCTCTGCGCATGCTGGACGAAGCGCGCACCGCTTTAGGCGGCTGCGGGTTCGGCTTCAGTCTTCGACTCGGCGCGCTTCTTGGCGATTGCGCGCTTGAGCTTGACCGCGTTGTCGGAAAGCTCCGACTCATGGGCCTTGACGAGGAAATCATCGAGCCCGCCGCGATGCTCGACCGAACGCAACGCCGCCGCGCTGATGCGCAGCCGCACGGAGCGCTCAAGCAGATCCGAGGTGAGCGTGACCTGGACGAGGTTGGGCAAGAAGCGCGTGCGCGTCTTGCGGTTGGAATGGCTGACCTTGTTGCCGGATTGAACGGCTATTCCAGTCAGCTCGCAGCGGCGTGACATCGCGCAATGATCCTTCAGACGAAGCGCTTCAGCTATAACGGCAAATATGAAAGCGGGCCGCTCCAATCAAGAAGCGTCCCGCCTGCCGAACGGCCGGGCTAATAGATGCGGGCTCTATAGGGGAGCGGGTTTTCGGCGTCAAGCTTGTCGCGCTCGACAGGCCGTCATCAGGCCCCTACCCTCGCGCCATGCAAGACGGACAGGCAAGCGTGACCGCGCTTGGCCCGGCAGGTCACCGGGCGGCGCACCAGGTGCTCGAGCGGGGGTCCGTCTTCGCCGACCCGCTCGCGCTCGCGATTTTAGGCCAGGACGCCGACGGCGCCATCGCGCTCGCCAAGGAACGGCCTGAGCGGCGAGGCTTGCGCCTGTTCATCGCCATGCGCAGCCGTTTCGCCGAGGATTCCGCGGCCCATGCGATCGAGAAAGGCGTGCGGCAGATCCTGGTGCTGGGCGCCGGCCTCGACACCTTCGCCTATCGACTGGAGCGGACCCACGGTCTGCGCGTCTTCGAGCTCGATCATCCAGCGACCCAAGCCGAAAAGCGCCGCCGGCTCGCCGAGGCGCAAATCGCCGAGCCCGCGCACGTCTCGTACGTCGCCCACGATTTCGAAGGCGGCAGCATGAAAGCCGCGCTCAAGGGCGCCGGGCTCGACACGGACAGAGCCGCCTTCGTGCTGTGGCTCGGCGTCACGCCCTACCTGACGGAGGAAGCGGTGTTTGCTACGCTCGGCGAACTTGCCAGCTGGCCGGGCGGGACGGAAGTCGTGTTCGACTACGCCAACCCGCCCGAGCGGGTCACAGATTCCGCGGCGCGCGCCCATCATGAGCAGATGGCGGAGCGGGTCGCGGCGAGCGGGGAGCCGTTCCGGGGCTATTTCGATACGCCTGAACTACACACTCGCGCGCGCAAGCTCGGGTTCTCCGACATCGAGGATCTCGATCGAGCGGCGCTCGTTGCGCGCTATCTGCCGGACCTGACGGTCGCTCCCCGGCCCGGCCCCGGGGGCCACGTTGTCAGGATGGCGACGAGCTAACCGGACCGTCTTTCCGGCCTTACGCCTCGCCGCCACGCTTTACTGCCGGAGCCGATCATATTCGGCCTTGTCGACCGCCGGCGCTTCCGGACCGCGGAGATGGTTGAGGTGCGCACGATAGGTCTCGCGCGCGCTCCGTGCTGCGAGACAATCGTGGACGCCAAAGGCGAGTCCGCCGACAGTCAGGGGGACGTTGGTCGAACCTGGCGGCGCGACTGTGGCGACGATGTCCATTTGAACCTCGGCTCGCCGCTCGTTCTGTCGCGCGTGCACCGGGTCGAGCCGAAGCCGTCGCGTCGGGTAGGTACTTCTACCCATTGCCGCCCAAAGGAAATCGTGCCGTAATCGCCTTACGGCCGTCCATTAGGAGGTCAACATGGAAAACCATAAATTTACGTACACGGTCTCGGGCGTTAAGCTGTCAGACGAGCAAAAGCACGAGATCTCACAAGCAATAAGCAGCGCGGTCACGAATGCTTTGATAGGCCACTCGTCCAAGTCCGAGATAGGTCACTCTGCCAAGGCCGGAATGAACGATACGTTCTCCCTGATCAAGATTTGGGGAGGCATTTGGGCCCGCCCTGGAGAGCTTGGTGACGCGGGTCTGAAGGCAGTGGAAGCTCTCGCGGAACGCTAACAAAGTGGCCGACGCAGCCGCTGGCGGCGAATTGACCAACGAACCATCGGACCTGTCTAAGACCTGCCCCAGCGCGCCAGCAGAAGTGGGTTCGGTGGTTCTTGGCGTTGTGATCGCTCAAGGGCAAGTCGCTTATCTGACCCCAAACGTCCCGGTTACAACGGAGTTGCTTGAGGAGTTGCACGGTCACGGAATACCCGTCGAGAACCGGATGCGGTTCGCCTGCGCGTGTCGAGAACATGGGTGCCAGCAATGGGACGGCGCCCCGGGCGCTGGCGGTCGTTGCGGGTTGGTTGATCGTGCAGTTACGACGTTAGCAATTGACGATGGGCTTAAGGATCTACCGGCATGCGGTATTCGCGCAACCTGCCGCTGGTTCGCCCAGCACCAGCGAAAAGCATGCGCCGCATGTCCGGAAATCATTCGCAGACCGACCGAGAGATCATCGGCAGTGACACCGACGTGAACTGGACGGAGCCACGCCTCCGGCGCCGACGATGAGCACTCGTTGGCCGGCGATGTTGCGGCCGGCGCCCGCGGCGGCGCGAACAAAGCCCTCGCCGTCAAACATGTCGCCGATCAGCTTCCCATCGCCGTTTCGACGCACGGCGTTGCAGGCGCCGGCCAGGCGCACGGCTGCGGACGCCGCGTTGAGCCAGTCGACGACGGCGGCCTTGTGCGGCATGGTGATCAGAGCGCCGTGAAAATTGGTGAAGCGGCAGATCTGCGGAAAGGCTTCGCGGAAGTTCTCGCCCCTGACGTCAAGCGGGACAACCATTGCGTTGACCCCCGCCGTACGAACCAGGGATTATAGGTCGTCGGCGCTCTGAACGTCGCCGTCGGGTAGCCGATATGCCCAATGAGCTTGTTGGTGTCGCCGTCGATCATGGGCGCGCCGCAAAGGTCTCAAACGAAACAAGGCCGCGCTCGGGGCGCGGCCTCTATTCTGTTAACACTTGGGGTCGAAGCGATCTCAGGTTTGCGGCTGCGGCTCGAGGCCACCGGCCTCTGGACCGATCGGCCGCTGCTTACCGGTCGAAGGCACGGCGGCGCGCGGAGCGGCCGGGGGCTCCCGGTCGGTCGCCGATTCGCGCACTGGCCTCACGCCCTGCAACAGGCCAACGATCTCGTCGCCGCTCAGCGTCTCGAACTCCATCAGCGCGCTCGCAAGCGTTTCGAGATCAGCCTTGCGCTCAGTAAGGATGCGGGTCGCCGCGTCATAGGCTTCCTGCACCAGCCGGCGCACTTCCTGGTCGATCGTTTCGGCAGTCGCCTCCGAGATGTTTTGCTGCCGGCCGAGCGAATAGCCGAGGAACACTTCGTCCTGGTTTTCGCCATACATGACCATGCCAAGCTTGTCGGAGAAACCGAGGCGGGTCACCATGGCGCGGGCGATCTTCGTCACCTGCTGAATGTCGCCGGCTGCGCCTGAGGTCACCTTGTCCTTGCCGAACATCAATTCTTCGGCGACGCGGCCGCCCATCGCCATCGCCAGCATGGCGATAAGCTCTTCGAAGCTCTGCGAGATCTGATCGCGCTCCGGCAGCGACTGCACCATGCCGAGCGCGCGGCCGCGCGGAATGATTGTCGCTTTGTGAATAGGGGTCGAAGCGGGCATCGAGACCGAGACGAGCGCGTGGCCGGCTTCGTGATAAGCGGTCAGCCGCTTTTCCTGTTCGGTCATGATGAGAGTGCGCCGTTCGGCGCCCATCATGATCTTGTCGCGCGAATCCTCGAATTCCTGACGGGTGACGACGCGCTTTCCCCGTCGGGCCGCAAGCAGCGCCGCTTCGTTGACCAGATTCATCAGATCCGCGCCAGAGAAGCCCGGCGTTCCGCGCGCCACGACCTTGAGATCGATGTCGGGGCCGAGCGGGACTTTGCGGACATGGACCTTGAGAATCTTCTCGCGGCCGATGAAGTCCGGGTTTGAGATCACGACCTGGCGGTCGAAGCG
>DATCEJ010000162.1:0-2207 GCA_036510135.1 Roseiarcus sp.
AGGAAGCTTGAGTTCTCAGCGGATTGCCTATAGCTTGGGCATGCGCGAAGGCGGCAGCGCCTTGGGGTGAGCCGACGCTCGACACGAAGCGAAGCGTAACTGGGAGGTTAAACGCGTCGGCGCCTCTGGCGATTGCCATGCGGTAGGTCGGTTTCGACCGGACGGCGGTCTGGCACGGGTGTTGCTGGGATCCATTGTCCGAAATCGACTCCAGGCGGCGTTAAAGTTCGAGGTGTCAGGCGCGGGGCAATGCGGCCCGAGAGCGAGCCTGCTGATAAACCTTCAAAGGCCACGGCAATGGCGCCGACAACAGTTTGACTGGTGGCGTCGACATGCTTGGGAGCTTGAGTTGCCTGTGGCCACATTACGCGTACCCGTCGGCATCCTCATTTCGTCGGACGGACCCTACAGCGTCGTGTCGAAGAGCATGCTTCGCGGCGCCCTCCTGGGCATCGCAGAGGCCCAGGCCGAGCATGACGGGCTGGAGCTCGAGCCGATCATCGCCAATCCTCGAGGCGAGCTCGCACGTTACTCCGCGATGGCCTCCGAGATGCTTGCCAGCGGGATCAAGCACGTCGTCGGGTGCTACACCTCCTCGAGCCGCAAGGAGATCATTCCGCTGTTCGAGAAGGCGGACGCGATTCTCTGGTATCCCTCGCACTACGAAGGCTTCGAAAGCTCGAGCAACGTCGTCTACACAGGCGCGGTCGCAAACCAGCATCTGCTGCCGCTTGTCGAATATCTGCTGAGCTATGTCGGGCCGAAGGCCTTCTGTGTTGGCTCCAACTACATCTGGGCGTGGGAGAACAACCGGATCCTGCGCGAAGCGATCGGCCCGAACGGCGGCACGGTTGTGGCCGAGCGGTATTTTCCTGTGGGCTGCACAGACTTCGGTCAGGTTATCGACGCGATTCTCGCCGCGCGCCCGTCTTTCGTGTTCAACACGCTAATCGGCGAGTCCTCCTATCAGTTTCTTCGCGACCTGCGCGCCGCCTGCTGCAGCCGAGGCGTCGATCAGGCGCGCGAGTTTCCGGTCGCAAGCTGCACGCTGTCCGAGCCGGAGCTCGCGGCGATTGGACCGGCGGCGGTCGACGGCCACATCACGTCGAGCGTATATTTCTCCTCGCTCGACACGCCGGAGAATGACCGCTTCGTCAAAGCCTATCACGCGCGATTTCCTGACGGTCCCGGCGTATCGGCTGACGCGGAGGCCACCTATCTCGCGGTGCGCCTGCTTGCGCGTGCGGTGACCGAAGCGGGCACCGACGAAGCCTGCGCCGTTAAGCGGGCGGTCGCGTTGCGCCCGATTATGGCGCCGCAGGGCGAAGTCCGGATCGATCCCGAGACCATGCACGCTTCCCTCACGCCTCGCATTGCGTGCTCGACGCCGGACGGCGGCTTCACCGTGTTGCGCGAAGCAACGCTGCCGGTGCTCGCCGATCCTTACCTCATCCGCAACTCATCGCGCTTCGGCGCTGTGGCCATCCGACCGGTGTTGCGAGTCGCCTCATGACGACGCATCGCCTGATCCAGAACTTTCGCCGTAGCTGGGGCCTGCTTTGGGCCGGCGCCGACTTCAACGCTGACGTGCTCGAGCGCACGCTGCTAAAGCTCGGCGTATCGCTGCGGCGGGTCGAGAGCGTGAACGCCTCGGACCTCGATCCGGATCGCGACATTGTGTTTCTCGACGCCGATCAGCCGATCAATCCGGCGCCCCTTCTGCTGCCCGGCGCGAACCTCACCGCGGCGCCGGTTATCGGCATCGTCGGCGTTGAAGCGCCAAGTCGGCTCAAGCTTCTGGCCGAAGCCGGCGCAACCGCGATCCTGCGCAAGCCCATCCAGGCCGGGATGGTTTATTCCGCGCTTTTTCTCGGCGTGAACAACCACAGGCGGCTCAAGTCCGCGGAAGCGCGCCTCGCCATTGGGGACCGCAAGCGCCGCGGCCGACGCTTTCTCATCAAGGCCGTTGTCGCGCTCGTGCAGACGCGGGGCCTGAGCGATGACGACGCCTATGCCGAGCTTCGTCGCGAAAGCATGAGGCGACGGTTGGACCTCGAGGAGTTCTGCGAATCCCTGTTTCAGCTGGACGGTCATTTTCCTGCCGCGTGGCCTTCCGGCCTCGCATTCTCAACTTCACATGACCGAGGAGGGTCTGCACATGCGAAAGATACTAATGTTGGGCGCCGCGACGGCGGCGATCATATTGA
>DATCEJ010000163.1:0-9200 GCA_036510135.1 Roseiarcus sp.
TGAACCCGACAGGCGCCTGCTTGTCGACGCCAAGCGTGCCGCGAAAGTCGAGATCGCCTTCCGCCGCCACTTTGCCCGAGCGCAGCGCGATCCCCAGCGAGGTTGCGACCGCCTTCAGCGTGACGCCGGCGCAAGCGACCAGGGCCTCGAGCAGCATGTCGCCGGAGCAGAGCTCGGCGCCGCTTCCCCCGGTCGCCGGATGAAGCCCGGCCACGACGAGCGCGCGTCCCGTCTCGACCTTGCAGGCGATGCCGGCGGAATCGAGCGCGCCATTGGCTTTGAGCGTGACCAGCCCCGCCTCAGCGTCGCCGCGGTAGCGTTCCTTGAGCGGCGCCTGGATGGCGCGCAGTTCGTCGCCGTTCATTATCGCTGCGTCTCCTTTGCTCGGGCCGAACGCGCCGTCTGGCGGTCCAAACCTCTTTCACCCGCCCCGGACTTAAGCCCAATCGAACCGCAGCGGCGCTTCGCGGAATGCGAACCGGTCGAGGTGCGAGGCGACCACGCCTTTCATGCGCTCGACCGTTTCGCCCTCCTCGCCTTCAATCGTGACGATCAGGGCATCAACCCCCGGCTCGAACGTAGCGACTGCGGCCGGAAACCTGACCACGCCTCTCTGCTCCGAGAGGTCGACTTCCAGCTTGTGGCTCCAATGCTTGCAGAGCTGTTGCATGTATTTGGCGCCATTGGCGGTGGGAACGCTGGCCTTGGCGATTGGCATATTGATATCGTCTTTCGGTGTTCAATGGGCTTGGCGCGCAGGATCGGGCGGCGAGGCGGCAGGGCGGCGATCAAGCGTGCGGTGGCGCCAGGCAATTTAGCCCAAGACCCGCGTCGGGCTCAACGGCGCCTCCTTACCGTGGACGACGCAAGGCCGCTTGCCGCCATCCCCCGCCCAAGCTAACGCTTGCGCAATGACCCGCGTTGGCTTCTTCTCCGGCTCGTTCGATCCGATGACCAACGGGCATCTGGACGTGATCGAGCAGACGGCGGCGCTGTGCGACCGGCTGGTCGTCGGCGTCGGCTCCAATCCCAACAAAGCCGCGCTCTTTACGGTCGAGGAGCGCCTGAAGCTGATCCACGAGGCGGCCGCGCCGATCCTGGCGAAGGCTGGATGCGAGCTCGACGTCGTCGAATTCACCGGCCTCGCCATCGAGGCGGCGCGCAACGCAGGCGCAACGCTGATCTTCCGAGGCCTCAGGGACGGAACCGATTTCGACTATGAGATGCAGATGGCCGGCATGAACGGCGCGATGGCGCCCGAGCTGCGCACCGTCTTTCTGCCCGCCTCCTCGCCGGTGAGGCCGATTACGGCGACTTTGGTGCGGCAGATCGCCTCGATGGGCGGCGACGCCTCCGCCTTCGCGCCGCCGAACGTGATCAACGCGCTGAAAGCAAAGTTCGCGAAGGTCTCCTGAAGCGCCTCGCCCAGCGCACCCTCATCCGGCCCTTCGGGCCACCTTCTCCCGGGGGGAGAAGGGAGAACGCTTCGGCCCGCCCCCTTCTCCCTCGGGGAGAAGGTGGCCCGAAGGGCCGGATGAGGGCTCTTACCCTTCCCCCCGCTCCTGACGCAGCTTTGTCCAGTATTCGAGCCGCTTCCTTAGCTCACGCTCGAAACCCCGCTCGACCGGCTCGTAGAGCGTCTGGCGGCCGATCTTGTCGGGCCAGTAGTTCTGGCCGCTGAAGGCGTCGGGCGCGTCGTGATCGTATTGATAGGTTGCGCCGTAGCCCTCGCGCTTCATGAGCTTCGTCGGCGCGTTGAGGATGGTCTTGGGCGGCGCGAGCGAACCCTGCGCTTTCGCAAGCGCCTGAGCGGCGCCGAAAGCCTTGTAGATCGCATTCGATTTCGGCGCGGTCGCGACATAGACCACCGCCTCAGCGATCGCGAGCTCCCCCTCGGGGCTGCCGAGGAAATCGTAAGCGTCCTTGGCCGCGTTGGCGACAACCAGCGCCTGCGGGTCGGCAAGGCCGATGTCCTCCGACGCCATGCGCACCACGCGTCGCGCAATGAACAAAGGGTCTTCGCCGGCGTCGAACATGCGGGCGAGATAATAGAGCGCTGCGTCCGGATCGGAGCCGCGCACGGTTTTGTGCAAGGCTGAGATCAGATTGTAATGGCCGTCCTGGGCCTTGTCGTAGATCGGCGCGCGCCGCTGCACGACGTCGACCAGGCGCGTCGCGTCGAGCGTCTCGCCCGGACGCGCGGCGCGCCAGACTTCCTCGGCGAGGGTGAGGACGGCGCGGCCGTCGCCGTCCGCCATGCCGACGAGCGCCTCGCGCGCCCCCGCGTCCAGCGGCAGGGGCCTCGCCATCACCTGTTCGGCGCGCTCGAGCAGCGCCTCGAGCGCCTCCGGGCCGAGCGGGCGAAAGACGAGCACGCGGGCGCGCGACAGAAGCGCTGCGTTGAGCTCGAACGATGGGTTCTCGGTCGTCGCGCCGATCAGCGTGATCGAGCCATCTTCCATCACGGGCAGAAAAGAATCCTGCTGCGCGCGGTTGAAGCGATGGATCTCGTCGACGAACAGGAGCGTGCCCTGCCCTTGCGCGCGGCGCGTGCGGGCGGCGTCGAAGATCTTCTTCAATTCTGCCACGCCCGTATGGATCGCCGAGAGTTGCACGAATGTGTCGTCGCGGGATGCGCCAATAAGGCGCGCGACCGTCGTCTTGCCGCTGCCAGGCGGCCCCCAGAAGATCATCGAGCCGAGCGACGGCGCCGCAAGCAGGCGCGTCAGCGCGCCATTCGGGCCGGTCAGGTGCTCCTGGCCCGAGACCTCGGCGATGGACATCGGCCGCAGCCGCTCGGCGAGCGGCGCCGGCGGCGGCTCAGGTTTGGGAGTGAGGCTATCGAGAAGAGTCATGCGCCGCCTTTGTCCCGCGCGAGCGACCCGCTGTCCAGCCGGACTGCAGCCGCGCTCGGTGAGCGCGGACGCCCCGCTGTCCAGGCGCCGCGCGCGTGCTTGCCGGCTGCTGGCGAGTGGCCCATTGTTCAGGCATCCTCGAACCGAAGAGCCCGGCTCATGAGTTCCTTCGCCCTTTCCTATGCCCCGTCCGAAACGCTGGGCTTTATTCCCGAAAGACTCGATCGGCTCACCACCATCATGGCTCGTCAGGTCGAGGAGAAGAAGGCTCCGGGCGTCTCGATGCTGATCGCCCGCCACGGCAAGGTCGCCTACCGGGACTTTGTCGGCGCATTGCGCCCCGGCGGGCCGGCAATGACCAACGACGCGATCTTTCGCATCTATTCGATGACCAAGCCGATCGTTTCGGTTGCCGCGATGATGCTGGTCGAAGAAGGCCGGCTCCTCATCACCGATCCCGTCTCGAAATACGTCCCCGCATTCGCGAACACGAAAGTGGGCGTCGTCAACGGCGACAAGATCGACCTTGCGCCGCTCAAGCGGCCGATCACCGTCCAGGACCTCATGCGCCACACCTCGGGGCTGACCTACGGCTTCACCGGAGCCTCGCCTGTCCAGAAGCTCGTCAAGGCGGCGAATGTCATCGATGCGAACCGAACGGCGGCGGAAAATGTCGAGGCGATGGCCGCGCTTCCACTCATGCATCAGCCGGGCGAAGTCTGGGAGTACAGCCTGTCCACCGACGTGCTTGGGCGCGTGGTCGAAATCGTCGAAGGCGCTCGTCTGAGTGAAGTTCTGCAGCAACGCGTGTTCCGCCCGCTCGACATGGTCGACACTGCTTTTTTCACGCCGGAATCGAAGCTCGCCCGGCGCGCCGATCCATTCTCGTTCGAGGTCATGATCGCGGCCGGAGCAGATACGCGCGCTTCGACCTCGCCGCCCAAATTTGAATCTGGCGGCGGCGGCCTGATGTCGACGCTCGCCGACTATACCCGCTTCGCCGCGATGCTGAGCTTCGGCGGCGCGATCGACGGCGTGCGCCTCCTTAGCCCCCGCACGCTCGCCTTCATGGCGAGCGACCACCTCGGCGTGGGGGTGAGGAAGGGCCATTATCTGCTGTGGCCCGGTCACGGGTTCGGGCTCGGCTTTGCGGTGCGCAACGATCCCGGGAAAGCGCCGACGGCAGGCAGCGTCGGCGAATTCTTCTGGGGCGGCATGATGGGCACGGCGTTCTGGGTGTCGCCACGCGACTCCCTGTTCGCCGTGCTCATGGTTCAGACCCCGGAGAACCGCGAATATTTCCGCGTGCTGTTCCGCAATCTGGTCAGCGCCGCGATCGCCTGATCACCACACACCGATGTTCGCCGCGGACGCCCAGGGCTCCGCCGGCGCCTTGGTCTCGCCCTTCTGGATGAGTTCGATTGAGATATTATCGGGCGTGCGGATGAAGGCCATGTGGCCGTCGCGCGGCGGCCGATTGATGGTCACGCCGGCCGCCTTGAGCTTGGCGCAGGTCGCGTAGATGTCGTCGACGGCATACGCGAGGTGGCCAAAATTGCGCCCCCCAGTGTAGGGCTCCGGGTCCCAGTTGTGAGTGAGCTCGACGGTCGGCTTCCGGCTCGCCTTCGCCTGCTCGACGTCGTCGGGCGCGGCGAGAAAGACCAAAGTGAAGCGGCCCTTTTCGTTGTCGATGCGGCGCGTCTCGGCAAATCCCATGAGCTCGAAAAATGCGATCGTCGCTTTGAGATCCGTCACGCGGATCATCGTATGCAAATATTCCATGGGCTCCTCGTCGGGGTTTGCTTCGCTAATGGGTTCAGAGCATAACGCCTCCGGTCTCAAGGGGAAGCCCCCCGGACATATGGACGACTCGCTTTGGCGACAGAGCCGCGCCATTCGGCCGAAGATCACTCAGTTTTGAAGCAGCGCGCGGCGGCGGCCTCGATCGTCGCGAGCACAGTTCTCGCGGCGCTCAAGCTGACGGCGGGCACGGCCTCCGGCTCGCTCGCGCTGCTCTCGGAGGGCGCGCATAACACGATCGACATTGGGGCGAGCGCGCTTACCCTGTTTGCCGTGCGCGAGGCCGACAAGCCGGCCGACGCCGATCATCCGTTCGGTCACGCCAAGATCGAGGCGGTGGCGGCGCTGGCCGAGACCGGCCTGCTTGCTGCGCTCTCGATCGGCGTCGCGATCCAGGCGATCGAGCGCCTTCGCGGCGGCGATACTGCGGTCGACGTCGGCGCCTTCGCCATCGGCGCGATCTTATTCTCGATCGTCGTCGACATCGTGCGCTGGCGGGCGCTGACCCATGCGGCGCGCACCACCTCGAGCCACGCGCTCGCCGCCGACGCGCTGCACTATTCGAGCGACCTCGTCGCGTCCGTTCTGGTCCTCCTGGGACTTGTCGCGACCCGCGCGGGATTCCCCCATGCGGACGCGCTGGCGGCGATCGGCGTCGCCGGCTTCATCGCCGCCGCAGGCTATCGCCTGGGCCGGACCACAATCGACGCGCTCGTCGACCGCGCGCCCGAGGGGCTGACCGACGCGATCCGCAGTCTGGTCATGCACGACACCAGCGTCGCGGGGATCGAGGCGATCCGCCTCAGGCCAAGCGGGCCTAAGATCGTGGGCGACGTCATCGTCTCGGTGTCGCGGACCCTGCCGCTCGAACGCGTCGCGGGAATCAAGGCCGAGCTGCAATCCCGGATCGCGCGCAAATGGCCTCAAGCCGAATTGACGATTACCGCCAATCCGCTCGCGCTCGACGACGAGACGATCCTCGAGCGGGTGCTGGTGACCGCGGCGCGCCGAGGCCTGCCGGTGCATCATGTCACCATCCAGGATATTGAAGCGCGGAAGACCGTCACCCTCGATCTTGAGGTCGACGGCGCGATGTCGCTTGGCGAGGCTCACCGGCTCGCCTCGGAGCTTGAAGACGCGATCGCAGCCGAGATCGGTGACGACGTCGAGGTCGAGACTCATATCGAGCCTGCCGAGCCGGAGCTGAGCGGGCAATTGGCTGAGCCCGGCCTCGCGCATCGCATCGAGGCCTCGCTCGCCGCCGCGGCCGCCGCGCAGGGACGTGTGCACGACATCCACGACGTGCGGGTGCGCGAAACCTCGGGCGGCGTGTTCGTCCTCTTCCACTGCCATGTCGATCCGGAAACGCCCGTGGAGACCGTTCACAACGCCGTCGATTCGCTCGAGCGTTCGGTCAGGCAGGCTTTCCCGGAAGCGCGCCGGGTCGTCGGCCACGCGGAGCCAGCAGGAACAGAGGCCAGCGGCTAGCCCAGGCGCGGTGTCGCGCCTGGGCTGAAAAGCAAAGGTACAGGTGGGTCACGCGCCGAACTGTCGCGACGAGCCGGCTTGGCGTCTCCACTCATCCCTCGGTCTGCATGCGATTTTCGGGATTCTGTCAAAGTGCGCTATTCAAGGATCCGCGATGACAGAAACGCAGCCCGCGAATAGCGCGTCAGCGCAAACCACCGCGACGGCCTCAAGCTGGCGGAGTCGCTGGCTCTATCCGGCCCTTCGCATCGCTTTCCTCGTCTTCGCCGCCTGGCTCATATGGTACACGGCCGGGCATTGGGACCGTTGGACAGGCGCCGCGCGTTTTGAATCGACGGACGACGCCTTTGTCGCGGGCGACGTGACGCCGCTCTCCGCGCGCGTCTCCGGATACATCACGGAAATGCCGGTCAACGACTTCCAGACCGTTCGCAAGGGCGATCTGATCGCCGTCATCGATCCGTCCGACTACCAGGCCCAGCTCGACCTGGCGCAAGCCAATCTCGCCGCGGCTGAGGCCACGCTCGCCAATCTCGAGAACCAGCGCGCCATCCAGCACGCGCTTGTCCGGGAGGCTGAGGCGACGATCGACTCGACCGAGGCCGACGTGCTGCGCTACCAGCTCGAGGATCAGCGCCAGCGCAACCTGTTCAAGACCGGAATCGCCGGCACACAACAGCTGGTCGAACAAGCCGACGCCAACTCGAAGAAAGTGATCGCGCAACGGCGCCTGAACGAAGCCCAGCTCGACCAGCAGAAGGCGTCGCTGGCGGCGATCGACATTCAGGAAAAGCAGCTTCAGGCGCAAATTCACGCGGCGGAAGCCCAGGTCGCGCTTGCCTCCAACAACCTGCGCTATACGCGAATCCTCTCTCCCGCCGATGGCCTCGTTGGCGCGCGGCAAGTGCGGCTTGGTCAGTTCGTCAACGTCGGCACGCAAGTGATCGCCGTCCTGCCGCTCCCGAACATCTGGACGCTCGCGAACTTCAAGGAGACGCAGATGACCAACATCCGTGTCGGGCAGCCGGCCCGCGTGACGGTCGACGCCTTTCCCGACCTCAAGCTCACGGGCCACGTGGACAGTTGGTCGCCGGGGACCGGCAGCACCTTCGCGCTGCTTCCGCCCGACAACGCGACTGGGAACTTCACCAAAGTGGTCCAGCGCGTGCCGGTGAAGATCGTGCTCGACAGCAACCCTTCGCTTGGAGCGCTGGTGCGGCCGGGCATGTCGGTCGAAGCCACGGTCGATACCGGCGCGGGCCCGGCGCAGCGCGGCGGAACGGCGCAAAGCGACGCAGCGTCCAAGCCGTGACCGCCCTCGACGTCCCATTCACGTCGGGTGGCGCGGAGGTCCGCGTTCCGGTCCCGATCACTTGCGCCGGCATCGCCGTTCAGAAACACGGGATCCATTTCATTCGGCTCGACGCCGATTCGCTCAGACCCTACATCGGCATTTTGGGCGTCCTGATTGGCGCGCTCCTTTCAACCATTGGCGGCCGCATTACGACCTTCGGGCTCGCCGATCTGCGCGGCGGGCTGCACTTCGGTTTCGACGAAGGCGCATGGATGACAACGAGCTTCGGCGTCGGCCAGATGCTCGTCGGCGTCGCCTGCCCCTACCTCGGCGCCATTTTCAGCGTTCGGCGAATCCTTCTGCACGGAATGGCGCTCCTGTTCGTGGCCAGCCTGCTGGCGCCCTTGTCGCCCAATCTCACCGCCTTCCTCACGGCGCAATTTCTCGCCGGCGTTGGCGCCGGAACCTTCATCCCGCTCACCATCGGCTTCATCGTCCGCAATCTGCCGCAGCGCCTCGTCGTCTACGGTCTCGCCGTCTACGCGATGAACTCGGAACTGTCGCAGAACGTCGCGGCTTCGCTCGAGGGCTGGTACTCGGACAGCGTGTCATGGCGGTGGATCGAATGGCAATATTGCGCCGCGCTGCCGATCATGTTCGCGTGTATTTGGTATGGAGTGCCGCGCGAGAAGGTCAACTTCGCGCTGCTGCGCGACCTCGATTGGCCTGGGCTCGCCTATTCCGGGCTCGGTTTCGCTCTCCTTTACGCGGGCCTCGATCAAGGCAACCGGCTGGATTGGAACAACAACGGCCTCGTCAATGGCCTGCTGCTCTCGGGCGGATTGCTCACGCTCGCCTTTGTCGTTCGGGAGTTTTGGGTTGAGAAGCCGTTTCTCAACCTTCGCCTGCTCGCCCGCGGAGGGCTGGTCGCGATCCTGCTCCTGGTGACCGGCTTCCGGTTCATCATTCTCTCGACCGCCTATATCATTCCGACCTACCTTCAGGTGGTGCAGAACTATCGGGAGTTACAGGTCGGCGCGGTTCTGCTCTGGATCGCCTTGCCGCAGCTTTTGATTGTCCTTCCGCTCGGCTGGCTTCTGCAACGTGCCGACGCCCGTATGACGCTGGCGTTCGGCGCGATTTTGATTGGCGTCGCCTGTCTCATGGGGACCGGCCTCACCACTGACTGGGCAACCGGCGACTTTCTTCCCTCCCAGGTCTTACAGGCGATCGGCCAATCGTTCGCGTTGACTTCTGTCGTCGTTCTCGCCGTTCGATCGATGAGCCCAGCCGACGTCCTGACGATCGGCACGCTGTTCCAGACCAGCCGCCTCTTCGGCGGCGAGATCGGAACCGCCTTCATGCAGACCTTCGTGCGCGTGCGCGAGCAGGTCCATTCCAATCTGATCGGCCTGCATGTCGACAGCCTCGGCGGCCAGACGGCCGATAGGCTCGCCGCGTATCACAACGCTGTCGCCGCGCACTCGGCCGACGCTGCGCTCGCTGCGGAACGCGGGACGAGCCTGCTTGCGTCCGCGGTCGCGAAGCAAGCCGCCGTTCTCGCCTATATCGACGGATTTCTCGCCGCCGCGATCGGCGCCTACGTTTGTCTGTCTCTCGCTGTCATGTTGAGGCGGCATTGACGCCGCAACGAGGCTGATGCGCATAAGCGTTCGGCCCCCCCGCGGCGCTTGTCGCGGGTTATCCGGCCCCCTAGTGTGCGCAATCGACACGAAAACAGGAAAGCGCTCAATCGTTGTGCG
>DATCEJ010000164.1:0-3473 GCA_036510135.1 Roseiarcus sp.
CGCCCGGAGGACATCCTCGAGGTCAAGGCAATCGTCAACGGCCGTGCGCTGGTGATGGCCAAGATCGAAAAGCCGCAGGCGGTCCAGCGCATCGAGGAGATCATGGCGGTTGCTGACGCGCTGATGGTGGCGCGCGGCGACCTTGGCGTGGAAATGCCGCTCGAGCAGGTTCCGGGCATCCAGAAGACCTTGACCCGGCTCGCGCGGCGCCTCGGCAAGCCGGTGGTGGTGGCGACGCAGATGCTGGAATCGATGATCACGACGCCAGTGCCGACGCGCGCCGAGGTGTCGGATGTCGCGACCGCGGTCTTCGAAGGCGCGGACGCTGTGATGCTGTCGGCCGAGAGCGCTTCGGGCCAATATCCGCTTGAGGCGGTCGCGACCATGAACAGGATCGCGGAAGCGGTGGAATCGGAGAAGATCTACCCCTCGATCATCGCAGCGCAGCGCGCGGCGCCCGAGGCGACGGGCGCCGACGCGATCGCCGAAGCGACCCGCGATGTCGCCGAGACGCTGGACCTGAAAGTGATCTGCGCCTGGACCAGTTCAGGCTCGACCGGCCTTCGCATCGCTCGCCAGCGGCCACGTTCGTCCATTTTGGCGCTAACGCCGATCGAATCGGTGGCGCGGCGCCTCGCTGTCGTCTGGGGCGTGCATCCGATCGTCACCGACGACGCGCGTGACGAACGCGACATGGCCGATCGAGCCTGCCGCCATGCTTATATCGAGGGCTTCGCCGGCGAGGGCGAGCGCATCATCGTTGTCGCCGGCGTGCCGTTCGGGACCCCGGGCGCCACCAACAACCTGCGCATCGCGACCGTGGTGGCTTGAGCGCGCCTAAGGCGGCGCGGCATCCGGACGGTGTCGGCGTGCCTCAGCCGTGGCGACCGGTCGACCGATCCGTTTGGATTTTCTTGGTCGGTCGCGATTTCACTGCGAAAACCCCGCTAAAGGGCGTTGGATTTCCTTGGGTTTCCTTGGATTCTCTCGTGTGAATCGTGACTTATCAATGGGTTACGCGGCATAAAGCGCTGAAATTATTTTCTTCGCGCTCTCTATCCAGTATGTGAGCGGCGCCACGACGCGCGCCGTTGGTTTTGCATGCGGAAGTGTCGGATCGGTCATGGCGCAAACTTAAATCATTTTCTGTTTTTCTGCAAGCAAGTGTCGTTTAGACCGACTCTTTCGGCTCACTGAACGCGGGGGGTAACTCACGATAAAACGCGCCTTCTCAGATACCTGCGTTTGCCGCTGCCAGACGCGCCAGCGCGGACCAGTCGGAATCGCCCGCGCCCTGAGCCACTCCAGAGAGGAAGTGATCGTGAACGAGGCTTGCGACCGGCATTGGCGTCGCGAGCGCGTCGGCCGCCGCGAGCGCGAGGCGAATGTCCTTCAAGCCCAGCGACATCTTGAACCCTGCCGGCTCATATTGCTGGTTGGCGATGAGCGTCCCATAGGTCTTGTAGGCGGGGGCCGAGAACAGCGTGCTGGTCAGGATTTCAAGATAAAGATGCGGTTCGATTCCGCCCTTGCGGGTAAGCGCGAAGGCTTCGCCCAGGCATTCGATCATCGCGGCGAGCAGGAAATTGCCGCTGAGCTTGACGAGATTTGCCGAGGACGGCTTGTCGCCGGTCACGAAGGTCCGTTGGCCGATCGCATCGAACAAGGGCTGACAGCGCGCGAGCTGTGCTTCGGCGCCGGCCGCCACAACGAAAAGCTTCGCCGCCGCCGCGGCCTCCGGTCTGCCGAATACGGGGGCGGCGACATAGGCTTGGCCCGCGTTTCGGTGCGCTTGCGTCAACCGGTCGGAGAACGCGACGCTGATCGTGCTCATGGAGATATGGACGGCGCCCTTGCTAAGCGCCGAGAGCCCTTTTCCGTCACCGAAAAAGACGGCTTCGACCGCGGCGTCGTCGGCAAGCATGGTGATCAATACGGGGCGACGGCATGCGTCGGCTACGCTTTCGGCCACCTCGGCGCCTTGGGACGCCAGCGCCTCCGCCTTGGCGCGCGTGCGGTTGTAGACAACGACGCGATGTCCCGCCTTGACGAGGTTCAGCGCGATCGCCGAACCCATTTGGCCAAGGCCGATAAAACCGACGTCCATTGTGCTCTCCATGGTCGAAGCTGCGCCGCCGCCAGTTATTTCGACCACCCAAACGATCAACAGTGCGGGATCTGGCGCTCACCGACATATTTGCCGTTGCTGTCGTAATTGAGCTTGTGGATGACGCAGCCGCCGCTCGAGGCGCCAGCGGCGTCGCCCGGAGCGGGATCGACGCCGATATTGATGATCACGGGCGCGGTGTCGCCGACAATGGTTGGCTGAGACGAGGCCGAAGCGGAGTAACCGCCCCACCCGCCCCAACCCCAGCCGCCGACGAAAAGCTGGTTCCCGCCGAAGCGGTTGAAGCGGCTAAAGCCAAAGCGATTGAACCGGTTCGGACCGAAGCGATTGAAGCCAAATCGGCCAGCCTCGAACCGCCGGTTGAACCCGCCTGGCGCAAAATGCTTAAAATGACCACCCCCAAAAGCTGGGCGAGCGAACGACCCGCCGGCCGATCCGCCCATGCGAGCAAACGAAGGCGAAAGACCGAGGGAGAAAACGAGCGTGGCCAGGGCGAAGGCGCGCGCTCCCCTCATCACTGGGGAAATACGCATGGGAAAGTCTCCGGCGCCGCAACGTCAAGTCTAACAGCACGGCCGCGCCGATGTCCATGCGCCTCCCTACCTGACCCAGGGCAGAATCCTCAATCGTTAACGTCCGTATCCCTCGCTACGGACCTCATCCTGCGGCGCCTTTGCGATGGCAAAGGGCCTCGAAGGAGACTCCAGACTGCGCTCGCGGCCACCCTTGCACCCGCTGGAACGTCCTTCGAGGCCCCTTCGGGGCGCCTCAGGACGAGGTCGATGAGTGTTGAGGCGGGCCGTTAACGATTGACGATCGTGCCCTGCTACCTGACCCTACCTGACCACCGTCAGCTTCCGGGCCGCCCGCGTGAGGCCGGTATAAAGCCAACGCGCCCGGTGCTCGCGAAAGGCAAAGCTTTCGTCGAACAGCATGACGTCGTCCCATTGCGACCCCTGAGCCTTATGGACGGTCAGCGCGTAGCCGTAGTCGAACTCGTCCGATTCCCGCCTCAGGGCAAAGCCGAGTTCGCCCTCCTTGCCCTCGAAGAATGCTTTCAGGACGGCCACCTTTACGGTCGAGCGCGAGCCCTCGTCTTCCGAGCGCAAGGTCATTTTGACGAAATCCTTTTTGACTCCACCGAGCGTCTCGACTCGCCACAGGCCGCCATTGATGAGGCCCTTGGTGCGGTCGTTCCGCAGGCAGACCAAGCGGTCGCCGGCGACCGGCAACGGCTCACGGAAGCCCTTGAGATCACGCATCCGCTGATTGTATGCGCGGCGCGTGCGGTTGATCCCGACCAGCACCTGATCGGCCCCGAGGACCTGAGCCGGCTCAACGGCGG
>DATCEJ010000165.1:0-16076 GCA_036510135.1 Roseiarcus sp.
ATCAAGCTCATCCCTCCGTATCTCGGCGAGAATGGCGCCCTCACCGGCTCCGCCCGAAAGAACGAGGAAGCCAAGTCCCGACGCGCCGATATCCTGCGCAAAGCGGAGGTATCGAAACCCGGCAGTTGATCCAGCAAAAGCGGCGACGCGCCAAGGCGCAGATGGAAGCGTTGCAGGCAGACCTGGACGCCGACGAGGTAGAATTCAACGTGATGACGCTCGGCGAAGAGGAATATCTACGCCAGGCTGAGGACGACAGGATCGAAATGAAGAGGAGCCGCAACTCGTAGCGGCTGGACGTGATTCCGGAAGGGTACCCATGGCGACGGCAAAACCTCCTCGCAAACTCATTCTGTATGTCGCGGGTCAGACACCGAAATCTCTGGCCGCGATAGCCAACCTGGAGCGCATATGCGCCCAAGATCTCCCTGGGCAATATGAGGTGAAGGTGATTGATTTGAGGCAGGATCCAAAGCTCGCGCGCGAGCATGGCATCGTGGCGATCCCGACCCTTGTGCGTGAGTTGCCCGTGCCGCTGCGCAAGCTCATCGGCGATCTTTCTGACACCCATAAAGTGCTGGTGAATCTCAAGCTCAGCGACAGCGCATGACTGCCGATTCACCCTCAAACAAAGACCTTCTCATCGCCGACCTTCGTCTCAGGCTGGCCGACGCGGAGGAAACGCTGCGAGCCATCCGGGAGAACGAGGTCGATGCGCTGGTGATGCGCGGCCCCCTGGCTGAGGAGGTCTTCACCATCGGTGGAGAGACCGACTCCTACCGGACATTCATGGAAGTCATGGAGCCGGGCGCCGCCGCGCTCGATGGGTCTGGACGCGTGCTCTACGCCAACAGCACGCTTACGCGGCTTCTCGGCACGTCGCTTGCAGAATTGCAGGGAAAGTTATTGGTGGACGCCTTTGCGGCTGACACCGCGAAGGAAATCGGCCGCCTGCTCAGCGAAGCGCACACGACCCGACACAGTCGCGAAGTTCGATTTCCTCGAGGCGAAGAGATCGATCTTCACTTCATTGCGGTCGCGAGCCCACTGCAGTTCGGCACGACTTCAGGCCATGCCGTAACCTTTGCCAATGTGACCGAGCGGGTTCTCCATGAGGGCGCCGAGCAGAGCGAACACGCCGCTCGCGCGGTCATTGCCTCGGCCAACGAGGCCGTTCTGGTCTGTGATCGCAACGGAATCATCACCCACGCCAACGCCGCGGCCGGCGCCGTCTATGACGGAAACCCGATCGGGCGAATCTTCGCCGAAATCATTCCGCTCCTGTTCCACGACTCCGCTGGAATCCTGCAGGCGGACGACATGATTGCGATGGTGATCGCCGGTACGCCTTTGCGGGGGATCGAGGCAACAGCCACGAAGGCGCCGACGGTGAAGGACTATCTGGTCAGCGCCGCGCCCTTGCGGATTGCTGGTGATCGAATCAGCGGCGCCGTCGTCACCATGGTCGATCTTTCTCGGCGCAAAGCCGCCGAAAAGCAGCAGCACCTTCTGACCCGCGAACTCGACCATCGCATAAAGAATACGCTCGCCTTGGTCGTATCGATTAGCGCCCGGACGGCTTCCAATACAGATACGGTGCAGGCATTCCAGAAGGCGTTTACCGGTCGCATTCAGGCGCTGGCGGCGACCCATAGTTTGCTCCTGGCGAGTTCCTGGTCATCCCTGAAACTGGGCGATATCATCAGGTCCGAGCTCGCGCCCTATATCGACGCGGCGGCAGACCAGGTTACGATTGAGGATCTGAACGTTGCGATCACGCCCCGCGCGGCGATTGCGTTCGGGCTAATCGCGCATGAACTTACAACCAACGCGGCAAAATACGGCGCCCTCTCGCAACCGGGGGGCCATGTCGCGGTGCGCGCGCTTGGTCGCGACAATGAAAAAAGCGGCGCCTTTGTCCTTGAATGGCGCGAATCCGGGGGGCCGCGCGTCACACCCCCGGAACGAAAGGGATTCGGGCACACAGTTATTGCGCGAAGTCTCCAGTATTCGCCTGGCGGCAGCGCGGAATTCGATTTTGATCCATCCGGCGTTGCGTGCCGCGTTTCGATTCCGGCGGAAGACATCTGCTAGACTGCCTTCTGGTGAACACCATGGCGCGTGTCTTCATTACGGGTTCGTCCGATGGTCTCGGATTAATGGTCGGTCAGCTTCTCGCCGATCAAGGCCACAGGATCGTCCTGCATGCGCGCAGCGACGCGCGGGCGGCGGACGCCAAAAAGGCGCTGCCAAAGGCCGAAGCGGTCGTCGTCGGCGACCTTGCCAGCATGGCCGCCACGAAGGACCTGGCGGCCAAGGTCAACGCGCTCGGCTCCTTCGACGCTGTTATTCATAACGCCGCCGTCGGTTATCGCGAGGGGCAACGCTTAACAAGCGATGGTTTCCCGCATGTCTTCGCCATCAACACGCTCGCGCCCTATATCCTCAGCATGCTGGTCGAGCGGCCGAAGCGCCTCGTTTTTCTCAGCTCGGGCATGCACGAGCGCACGGACGCGAATCTCGACGATATTTTTTGGCTGAAGCGCCCGTGGGACGGATCGTCAGCTTACGCCGAGAGCAAGCTGCACGACGTGATGCTCGCTTTCACGATCGCACGCCTCTGGAAGGACGTGCTGTCGAATGCGGTGACGCCCGGGTGGGTCGCGACCAGGATGGGCGGCGCCGGGGCGCCCGACGACATCGCCCAGGCCCATCTCACGCAAGCGTGGCTCGCGACCAGCGACGATGCCGAGGCGAAGATCACCGGCGGCTATTTCTATCACCTGAAGCCCCGCGAGCCGAACCCCGAGGCGCGGGAGGAATCGGTGCAGGACAGGCTTATCGACATCTGCCAGGAGATTTCCGGGGTCAATATGCCATGGAGTTGAGTTGCATCAGCGCATCCGTGCGGTTCCACTATGGTGCGTGCTGCCATAGTTTGACAGCAACTCATCGTATAATTTATCGGTCTCCTCCGCCTGGCCGCGCGAGAATTCCCCTCCCACTGCGTCCCGGGTCGGCTGGTGTTTGACCCCGTTCTGAATCGGCCAACCGCCCCCATGGATGGGTCGAGAATCCTGGGCAATCGCTTGCTGCGCCAGGCAGGAAAGGGCCCCCACCAGGGCGCTGACAATGATGGTTTTGTGGAACATCGCGTGATTCCTGATCTGCGTCGCGCAGCAACACTGTAATAATTTAGGAACGACAAACGAACCTTTGAATAACAGAAAATGCCGCGGCGCGTTCAATCCTGCGCGAGGTGCCTGGGCCGCCCCTTGACCGGGGCCAATATGCTATGGCGCCGGCGCGCTTCGCGCAGCAGGAGGACCATGATGACCGCCATGGACGCCGTCGATCCGATTTGGCCCGATCTCTCCTATACAGGTTGGAGCGACACGCTCGCGACCTTGCAGCTTTGGACCCAGATCGTCGGCAAGATCCGGCTGACGCTGACCCCCTGGCTCAATCATAGCTGGCAGACGCCGCTCTATGTAACCGCCCGGGGACTCGGCACGTCGCCGATCCCGATCGGGAATGAGATCTTCGACATCGAGTTCGATTTCATCAGCCATCGGCTCAACGTGCGAACCAGCCGAGGCGGCGAAGGGTTCCTGCCGCTCAAGCCGCAGTCGGTCGCTGACTTCTATCGTGCGACCCTCGATCTCCTCGACAGCATGGGCGTTTCCGTCGCGATCAAAGAGACGCCGAACGAAGTTCCTGGTCCGATCCGCTTCTCGCAGGACCGGACGCACGCCGCCTACGACGCAGCCGCCGCCCATCGCTTCTGGCGCGCGCTGGTGCAGGCGGACCGCATCTTCAAGCTCTTCCGCAGCGGCTTTATCGGCAAGGCGAGCCCGGTCCATTTCTTCTGGGGCAGCTTCGATCTCGCAGTGACGCGGTTCTCGGGGCGCCCTGCCCCGCCCCATCCGGGCGGCGTGCCCGGACTGCCCGATGACGTCGCGCGCGAGGCCTATTCGCACGAGGTGAGCAGCGCCGGATTCTGGCCGGGAAACAAGGCCTTCCCGCGCGCGGCCTTCTATGCCTACGCCTATCCTGAACCGTCTGGCTTTCGCGACAAGAAGGTTTCGCCCGGCGGCTCTTTCGATCCGACCCTTGGGGAATTCATTCTGCCGTATGACACGGTCGCGCAAGCACGCGACCCGGACGCCTTGCTGCTCGACTTCCTGTCGACGACCTACGCGGCCGCAGCTGACGCAGCAGGCTGGGACCGCGCCGCTCTGGAATGCCCGCTTGGCGTTCCCGGACGAGTGCGGCCGACTTGAAGCAAGACGAATTAGGCCGGGCATACGGTGCGCAGGAATTTCAAGAACTGATCGCTGACCTCAGCAGAGGCTTCGTGTTGGACCCAGTGGCCCACGCGGTCGAGTTCGGGCCACCCTGCGAGACCTGGAAGGCCGGCGCGCATCTGTGCCACGATAACGTAGACAAGCCTAACGTGCTGTGATTTTCTTAGCGCCTGCGTCGGGGCGGGGTGCGGGGCCTGCTGCTCCTGCGCATCTCTGTCATACGAGACCCTTAAGGTTTGCGAGCATGACTTCACGACCTGAGCTTCGTCAGCAGTACGATATCATAGCGTCGTTCCAGCCGGCGTTTCATGTGCCGCAGAACTGGAACTACGAGAATACACCTCCCCTGTTCGAGGCGCTGATGCATCCTCCTCACGATGTCGGAGGTCAGCCGGATGTCCCAATCCACTACGAGGAAAAAGAAGAAGAGGAGTGGGAACTCAATACTTATGTGACGTGCGAGGTGCTCGGTTGGAGGGGGGCGTGGACAGCTGAAGAGAGGCGCCGTCGGGCCGACAACGATCTGGGCTACACCCTCTATCTTGGGATGCCATACTACGGGCGCTGGATTTGGTCGGCCGCCAAGATGCTCGTCGACAAGAAGCACATCTCGCTGAACGAACTGCTAGAAAAGATTGCAGAGGTGAGGGCTCGTCATGACAGCAAATGAAATTCCGAAGGCGTCCGGCGCGGCCCCCCGTTTCAAAGTGGGCGACCGCGTGCGGGTGAGGCAGATGCCGAATATGTTCTACACGCGCACTCAGAGCTACGTGCGCGGCGTGATCGGCACGATCGCGGCCCGTACATATAAAGACCTCATTCCCGAGGAAGACGCCTTCAACTACGACGGCAAGGTCGAACAATATTACATTGTCCGGTTCCGTCAGAAGGATCTGTGGGAAGAATATCCGTTCGACAACGATACGCTGCAGACCGAGTCGCCCGAACACTGGCTCGAGCCCGCTTGAACGCGGGAAGAATCGAAAGAGATAAAAGGACAGAGCATAGAGGGGGGCCAAATGAGCACCGGACACACGCACGACGACCATGACCACGACCATGGCCACGAACATCCAGCGGCGCCGATGGTGGACGAAATAACGGATTACGAGATCCTGGAGATCGCCGTGCGTGAGCTGGCGATCGAGCACGGCCTTTTCACCGCCGAGGATCACCGGAGATTCACCGAATGGGCCGAATCCGTGGGACCTATCAACGGCTCTCGATTGGTGGCGAAGGCTTGGACAGATCCGGCTTTCAAGGCGTTGGTCCTCGAGGACGGCGTCAAGGCCTGCAAGGAGGGGCTCGGTCTCGACTGGGCGGAACCGACCGGTTTTGGCACCCCGAGCGATTACACGAATTTCGTCGTGCTCGAAAATACGCCAACGCTGCATCACATTATCGTTTGCACGCTCTGCTCGTGCTATCCGCGCCCGATCCTCGGCATGTCGCCCGAATGGTACCGCACGACCAACTACCGGCGCAGGTTGGTCCGCTGGCCGCGCGAAGTGCTCGCCGAATTCGGATTGATCGTTCCGCCCGAGGTGGAGATAAGAGTCGAGGACTCGAACCAGAAGTGCCGCTTCATGGTCCTTCCGGTCCGGCCTGAAGGCACCGAGAACTGGACGGAGGAGCAACTCACGGCCATCGTGACGCGGGACTGCATGATCGGCGTGGCCCTCCCGCGGCCTGGCAGAACGGCGGACGTTCACCCGATCCACAAAGCCCGCCGCCCCGTCGAGAGTTCGCAGAGGGCCGCGGAGTGAGCGCTACACCAGACGTGGACTATAGTCGGATCACACTCCTGGAGACCATACGGCGTCAGGGGAAGGAGTGGGACACCCTTGCGCCACGCTACGGCGTCACCAATCCGAATCCGCCGTGGAAAACCAGTTTGGTGGGCATGTGCGACTGTCTCGCGACCGGCGGCTCCCTTCCTGCCCTTGATCGGCGTAAAGCTGAGGATGAGCTTGGAAACGCTGTCTATAGCGAGGTTCCTGCTCCTGAACGCGAACTCCTCGCGTTAGTCCACACCATGCTGAGCCGCGGGCTTGTGACCGAGGGGGAACTCGCCGCCCGGATGCGTACCGTTCGGTCGCGGCTTGAAGTCGTTTAGCGCATTTGCGCAAGCGCGAGATTCAGACCCTGCCGTAGCAATGCATATTGCGAACCGCGATGCGAGATCCCGAGGAGATCGATGATGACAACGAAAACCTTTGCACCGACAGTGCGACCTGTTGCGATACCGGTTCGCGAAGCGCTTCCGTGGGTTATTTTCGCTGGCCTCATCCTATTGCTGGCGATCTATTTCGTCGGCGCAGAGGAAGGAGCGACATCGATCGTCAAGGGGATGTATGTGCACGAGTTCGTCCATGACGGCCGCCACCTTCTCGGTTTCCCCTGCCACTAGCCGTTGATCGGGCTTCCGATCGATCCATCATGGAAAGGCGCCGAGGGGAGGATTGAGGCGGGCGTCGACGCCGGCATTGTCGCCTTTGGCCATTTGATCCTCCAATAAGCCCGCACATCGGCAGTACGACGTCCATCGTCGGCGCGGCGATCTTGTGGGCTCCTTATGCCTTTTTTACACTTGAGGCCCTGATTCCCTCTCGAACGCTTACGCCTTCCAGCGCATGTTTTCGTCTTGTGAGGACATGGAGGCGCGTTCTGATGCGCAATTTGCTACGGGATCGAGTGTCCGCGGAGAGACGAGACCATCCGCCAGAGCATCGTTCTTTTCGACACGATCCGTACGAAATCGACGCGCCGGCGCCGTTGCAGATCTTCACGCGTCTCGGCGTGCTACTGATGATTGCGCTCGCATTCGGCCTAGTGGCTGAACTCCTGGCCCGACTGCCGCCTCAGTGAACGGGGACACAGAACCACTTCAGGCGACGGACCCGCCAGAAGACATGGTCCCTCGCGACAGAGAACGAGGCAAGTCAATGATCCAGCCAGACATCAAAGCGGCAAGCGCCGCAAACTCGTCCTGCCTGTTCATCGGGCAGGATCGCGGCGGCCATTGGGTCGTCAAAGACGCCCGGAGCCTGTGTGGCGGTTTATTCGCGAACCGGAACGAAGCGATCCGATTTGCGATGTATGAGTGCCAGCGTCGCCCGCAATCCATCATCATGCTTCCCGATGGACTCGAGCTCGACGGCCCGATCGACGAAGGACGGGGGAATAAGTCGGGGAAGCTGCGCGCAGCGTAGTTCGCGTCGCTGAAAGCGGGAGAGCCCGGAACTGCGCTGGGCGCCGCGCTTCTTAAAACGACTTCCACAGTCGCCCATCCTGTCCCTGAGCCTTAATTCATAAACCCGTCATGGCCGCAGGCTACCGCGGAGACCGCGCAAATTTGCGCGATTCACACGCTGACGGAGAGACGCCCTCATGATTCGAACATTAGCCGCGGCTTGTCTGATGAGTTTCGCCGTCGGCGGAGTCGCGACCTCGAGCGAGGCGAAAACTATCTTCGAGACGGCAACCTTCACGGGCGTCGACACGGGCGAATATATTGTGAGCGACACGCGCTATTTCGGCGTCGCCTTCACCCTGGACGAGACGACGGAGATCACTGGCATAGGCGGCCAGTTTGGCGGCTTCCCTGGCGGCACGATTTTCGGTGCGATTGTGTCCCTGCCCTCCGCAGACTCGCTTCCGGATTTCACGCCGAGCACGATCGAGGCCAACAGTCTTGCTCACGTCGTCTTCGCCGCTCCGTCCGATACGACCGATCTCACGGAGAATTTGAATGTAACTCTCAGCGCTGGCGCCTATGGCGTGGTCTTCGGATCGGGCGCCTTTGGCGCGGAAGGCTTCGCCGGCCTGGGCGATGGCAACAATCCAGTCGGGTCGCCGAACTTCTTCACCTATTTTGCGTTCGACGGCGACGGCAATTCCTGGGAAAGCGCTTCGCTGGACGGCGCCAGGATCACCGTCTCGGGCGTACCTGAGGCTTCGACCTGGGCAATGATGCTGATCGGCTTCGGCGGTTTGGGCTTCGCAAGCTATCGCGCCTCGCGATCGAGAACCGAGGGTGCACGAAAGCTGTCGCTTCTGACCCGATAAGTCTCGCTCACTCGCAAAGCGAGGCGCAGGGCAAGCTGCGGGCGGATGTCTGCAGCTTGAATAGGAAGGCTCGGGAAGGAATTGGTGCGGCCAAGAGGACTCGAACCTCCACTCCGGTTAAAGAACTAGCACCTCAAGCTAGCGCGTCTACCAGTTCCGCCATGGCCGCACTTTTTTCGCTGTGCGTCAGGCGGCGCAAGGCGAAGGCGGTCGTCTAACAAATCGCTTTCGCGATGACAAGCGTGCGAGGGGCGTCAAGCAGGCGGAAATCCGGATATCCAGATCGTCACGCCACGCGGATCAATAACCTGACGCCCATGGCGGCGGCTCATAATACGGACCGGCGTAGGGGCCCGGCGGGCCAGAGTAGGGGCCCGTTGGCCCCGCGTAGGGTCCAATCGGCTCGGCTCCGGGCTCGTAGTACCCGTTCATCTCCGGCCCGGCCTCCGCGCGCATGGACTCGCCTTCCTGCAGCACGACGACCCGCGTTCCAACCGGGGCGCGATTGTAGAGGTCGATGATGTCGTGATTGAACAGGCGAATGCAGCCGCTGGACACTTTCTGGCCGATCGTCTCCGGTTCGGTCGTGCCATGAAGACGGAAGTAGGTGTCCTGATTGCCGCGATAGAGGTAAAGGGCGCGCGCGCCGAGCGGATTGTTGATGCCGCCCGGCAGCCCGGCCGTGTAGTGCGCATAGATCGGCATTCGGCGTATCATGTCTGCGGTCGGCGTCCAGTGGGGCCATTCCGCCTTTCTGCCGATGACGGCGTTACCCCGGAAGTTCAGCGCCTCCTCCCGGCCGACGCCGACTGTGTAGCGCATCGCCATGCCGCCCGGCTCGACGAAATAGAGATGACGTTCGCCGATTTTGATGACGATCGTGCCCGGCCGATAGGGGCCGGCGAAAGCGACTTGCCGCCGAAGCACCCCGGGATCGATCCGACTCATGTCGAGCCCGGGGATCTCGTGCCCATGGTCATTGATCGGGCCATAGGCGGCGGGGTTCCCGAAACCAGACCCGAACGGAATCCCGCCTTGGCTCGCGCAACCCCCAAGCAGGACCGAAATTCCGGCAAGAAGGCCTCGTCGGTCGATACGCACGGTCATCGTTCAGCCACCTTGCAGCCCCTGGTCAGCACCGCTCCACCGCGTCGATTCGCGGCATTGCGGTCATCTTCATGTCCTTACTTATCTTTCCGGTCCCGTCTAGCCCGCGGGTCGCTTTGCGCGCGGCGGCGGACCGCTTCCGCTGCAGAACCTCGAAGGACTGGTGTAAAACTGATCGTAGAGAACGGCGCCGCCGGCGTCCTCGCCCGCGACAACGCTTATGGAACTCGAGCTTTGTCGCCTCCGTGGACGACCGCCGCGGCCTTGCTCGTGCTTCTCACATTCGTGTGAAAGCGCGCAATGCGATCACGCCGCGCCGTTCGCTTGGGGCGCTGCCGGGATCTCGGCGCTGGCTCGCCATACGAACTGGCCGCCGTGACGCCGAACGGCGATTGGCGACCGACGCGCCCCGCGCCGAGGGAGAACCCTCCACCCTACTCCGCTCCGCGCGCGAAGCGCAAAATGTCGGGAGCCGGCGCCTCGCCTTCGCGCGAAAAATCCATGGATTCGATCCGCTCGCTTCGCCGCGCAACCCGCGCGCTCGCCGCGCCAACGCCAGCGAGGTCCTCTTGCGCCTGACGGAAATGCGTCTCGAGCTTGCCCGCGCGTTCGACGAGCAGCCGCACGTCGTTCATGAGCTTGCCGACCTCGGCCTGGATCTGATGCGCCTCGTCGCGCATGCGCGCGTCGCGCAGGATCGCCTGGGCGACGCTGATCGCCATCATCATGAGCGTCGGCGAGACGATCACCACGCGCGCCCGGTGAGCCTTCTGCACCAGTTCGTCGAACTGATCGACGAGATCGGAATAGATCGCTTCCGAGGGCACGAACATCAGCGCCACGTCCTGCGTCTCGCCGGGCAGAAGATAGCGCTCGGCAATGTCCTTGACGTGCTTGCCGACGTCTGCGCGCACCCGCGCATGCGCGATTTTGCGCGCCTCATCGTCACGGGCGCCGTGCAGCGCCGTAAAACCTTCAAGCGGAAACTTGGCGTCGACCGCGAGCAACCGGGGGTCTCCGGGCAAGCGAATGACGCAATCGGGGCGCGATCGGTTGGAGAGGGTGAACTGGAACTCGTAGGCGCCCACGGGCAAGCCGTCGCGCACGATCGCCTCCATCCGCCCCTGACCGAAGGCGCCCCGCGACTGCTTGTTGGAGAGAATGTCCTTGAGCGACACCACTTCGCGGGTCATCTCGCTCATGCGCGACTGCGCCGCGTCGATCACGGCGAGACGCTCGTTGAGCTTGCCAAGACTTTCGCCGGTCGTCTGCGTGTGGCTTTCAAGCCCCGCGCCGAGCCGCGCCCCGACCGAATCGAGCCGGTCGGCGACGACCCGAGCGAGGTCCGTCTGTCGCGAGCCGAGCCAATCCGACATGCCCCCAATACGCCCGCCGAGTTCTGCGCTCGACTGCGCAAGCGCGGCGAAGCGCGCCTCGATCGCCTCCTGCCGTTCGTCGGCGATTTCCCGCTCCTGCTGTCGCGCAATCCCTGCGCGCCAAAGGGCGATCAGGCTCAGCGCGGCAAGCGCAGCCAGCAGCGACAAAGCCGCAGCCACCGCCTCGGAGACAGAGATCGGCAAGCCGGCGATGATGGCGATCGGGAAAGCGGGAATCATGAGGGCGGGTTGAGTGATGGGAACAAAGTAAGAACACGTTTGACCGCGCTTGTCCAGCCGATTAACAGTCCCCGCGCCTCTTCCGCGAAAAGTCCCGCATGGCCCTCAGACCGATCATCATTTTGCCCGAACCCAAACTGCGTCTCGTCAGCAAGAAGGTCGAGCGCGTCGATCATGATCTGCGCAAGCTGATCGACGACATGATCGAAACCATGCATGACGCGCCGGGCGTCGGACTCGCGGCCATCCAGGTCGCCGAACCCATCCGTCTTTTGGTGGTCGACACCGCGAAGAAGGAAGAAACGCCCGACCCGCAGGTGTTCATCAATCCCGAAATCGTGTGGTCATCCGAGGAGCGCTCGACCTATGAAGAGGGCTGCCTTTCCATTCCGGAATATTACGCCGAGGTCGAGCGGCCGGCGTCCGTGCGCGCGCGCGCCCTCGACCGCGAGGGCAAGGAACGCGAGATCCTGGCCGAGGGCCTGCTCGCCACCGTTTTGCAGCATGAGATCGACCATCTCGATGGCGTTCTCTTCATCGACCACATCTCGAAGCTCAAGCGCGACCGGGTGATCAAGAAATTCCAGAAAGCCGCCAAGCGCGCCGGCGACGGTTCGCATGTGCTGTAGCCAAGTTCGCGCGCTTTTGAGTAGGCCGCGTTCAATCGCCTGAAACAGGTTCAATTCTTAGGGAGCATGCTTATGCAACGCGTCGCGATTCTCGGTCTTGGCATTATGGGAGGCGGCATGGCCGCCAATTGGCTGGCCAAGGGCTTCGAAGTCTCAGTCTGGAACCGCACGGCCGCCAAGGCCCAAGCGCTGGTTGGCAAGGGCGCCAAAGCCGCGGCAACCCCTCGCGAAGCCGCGACGGGCGCGGACTTCATCTTCGCCATGGTGGCTGACGACGACGCGTCGCGGAGCGTCTGGCTCGGGAACGACGGCGCGCTCACCGGAGTCAGGAAGGGCGCGATCGGTGTTGAATCCAGCACGTTGACCCCCGACTGGATCCGCGAGCTTGGCCGCCAGGCGCAAGCCAAGGGATGCGGCTTCCTCGATGCGCCAGTCGGCGGCAGCCGTGCGGCGGCGGAGGGCGGCGAACTGAGGTTCTTTGTCGGCGGCGACCCCCAAACCTTCGAGGCGGCTCGCCCTGCACTTTCGGCTGTGGGCAAGAAGATGGATCTGCTCGGGCCGCTCGGCGCGGGCGCGACCTGGAAGCTCATCAACAACCAGCTCGCCGCGGGTCAGATCGCCGCGCTCGCAGAGGCGCTCGAGGTCGCCAAAAAGGCCGGTTTCAAGAACGAGCAAATCTCCGAGCTCATCCTGGGCGGCGCCTCGGCGAGCCCGATCGTCAAGCTCAAGCTCCCGCGTATGCTGGCGCAGGATTTCGAGCCGGCGGATTTCGCGCTCAGTCTCATGCTGAAGGACGCTCGCTATGCGGCGGCGCTCGCCCAGTCTCTGGGCGCGCCCGCCGGCATGATCGAGGGCGCGGTGAAAGCGTTCGCGCGGGCTGACGCCAAGGGGCTTGGCGCCAAGGACATCGCTGCCGTGGTCGGCTGAGCGAGGACTGCATCGATGAGCGCGGGCGGAAACGACCCGCCGCGCCCGAATGGCGAGCGACGGCCGCACGGCATGCGCAAGATCTCCTGGATCTCCGCGAACTGCCGCGCTCGGCCTTCGTCTCCTATCAGAAAAAGCATGCCCGGCCGCATGAGCCCCGTTCGCGCGCGGAAGCTCGTCAGCGCTCGGCCTGGTCGTCGGCCACAAGGGCCTCGCGAAGATGACCTTGCGCGACAATCCGCTCACGTTGGACTATGTCGACGTGCGCGGAACGCGCGTGTTCAGCGAGACGCGGGCGGTCGATCAAGGCAAGCTTGTCTGCCTTGAGGCGCGACAAGGTTGACGCGTTCGCTTTCGACAACGACGGCGCGCAGGGCGGAACGTCAAAGAGGCTTGATCGAGCGATGCAGGATCTGACCGCGACAACGGAACCGGCCTGGCACGCCGAGCCAGCTGAGGCCGCACTCGCGCGTTGTCAGTCCTCGGCCAAAGGATTGAGCGCCGACGAGGCCGCAAGGCGCCTCGAGGCGGACGGGCCGAACCGCCTGCCGGCGGCCAAGCCGCGCTCCTTGTTCGCGCGCGTGTTCGCTCAGTTCAACAATCTCCTGATCTATGTCCTCCTCGCTTCGGCGCTCGTCACTATCCTGCTGCGTCACGCTCTCGACGCGGTGGTCATCCTCGCCGTCGTCCTCATCAACGCGGCGATCGGATTCATCCAGGAAGGGCGCGCGGAAAAGTCGCTCGAGGCCATTCGCGCGATGCTCACTCGCGAGTCCTCGGTCCTGCGCGATGGACGGCGACTGACCGTTGCCGCCGAAAGTCTCGTGGTCGGCGACGTCGTGCTGACGGAAGCCGGCGACCGCATTCCCGCCGACTTAAGGCTGTTGCGCGCGACAAGCCTCAAGATCGAGGAGGCCGCGCTGACCGGCGAAGCGGCCGCGTCCGACAAGTCGATCGATTCCGTCGCGCCCGACGCAGCGCTCGGCGACCGCGCCTCGATGGCCTATTCCGGCACGATGGTCGCAAGCGGCCAAGGCGCCGGTCTCGTGGTCGCAACGGGCGCCGCGACCGAGCTCGGTCGCATCAGCGCGATGGTCGGGGGCATCGAAACGCTGACCACGCCGCTCCTGCGTCAGATGAACGTTTTTGCCCAGCGTCTGACGATTGTCATTCTGGCGCTCGCCGCCTGCGTCTGCGTCTTCGCCTTCAAGGCGCGCGGCTACGAAATCGAGCACGCATTCATGGCCGCGGTCGGCGTCGCCGTATCCGCGATCCCCGAAGGTCTGCCCGCGGTGATGACGATTACGCTCGCCATCGGCGTCAAGCGAATGGCGGATCGCAAGGCCATTATTCGCAGCCTTCCCGCGGTCGAGACGCTGGGAGCCGTGTCGACGATCTGTTCGGACAAGACCGGCACGCTCACCTTGAACCAGATGACGGTCGGCGCGGTTTTGACCGCATCGGCCGAATTCGAGACGACCGGGACGGGCTATGAGCCGCGCGGCGAATTCCTTCATGGGCAAGTTGCTATCGACCCCACCGCCTATCCCGATCTTGGCGCTGTCGCCCGCGCGGCGCTCCTTTGCAACGACGCCTCCTTGAGACAGTCTGGCGCCGAGTGGATCGTCGACGGCGATCCGATGGAGGGGGCGCTGATCACCTTCGCGATCAAGGCCGGCGTGGACCCGGAGACTGCGAAACGCGATTCACCGCGGCTAAAAGAGATTCCCTTCGACTCGCGACATCGATTCATGGCGACGCTCAACCCCGTCGGCGCAAGTAATCTCATCACCCTCAAGGGCGCGCCCGAGCGCGTGCTCGAGCTCTGCGCGACGCAAGCCGCTGCGACAGGCGACGAAAAGATCGACGCCTCGCGGTGGCGCGCCGCAATCGACAGGCTCGCGGCTCGAGGCCAGCGCGTCATCGCCTTCGCCTCGAAGCCGGCGGCCGGCGCCGAGAGTCTCGAACTGGCCGATGTCGAAGAGGGCGGGCTCACGCTGCTCGGCCTTGTCGGGCTGATCGACCCGCCGCGGCCGGAAGCGGTTCAGGCGATCGCCGAATGCAAGGCGGCGGGGATCGACGTCAAAATGATCACCGGCGACCACGCCTCGACCGGAGCCGCGATCGCGCGCGAGCTCGGCTTGGGCAAGGGCTCCGTCGACGCGCTCACCGGCCACGCGATCGATACGATGGACGATGCCGCCCTTCGCCGCTCGCTGCCGACGACGTCGGTTTTCGCCCGCACAAGCCCCGAACATAAGCTCCGGCTGGTCGAGGCGTTGCAGGCGGACGGCGCCGTCGTGTCGATGACCGGCGACGGCGTCAATGATGCGCCGGCGCTGAAACGGGCCAATGTCGGCGTCGCCATGGGCCATAAAGGCACGGAGGCCGCCAAGGAAGCGGCGGAAATGGTGCTGGCCGACGACAATTTCGCCACCATCACCGCCGCCGTGCGCGAAGGCCGCATCGTCTACGACAATCTGGTCAAGGTCATAGGCTGGACGTTGCCGACCAATGGCGGCCAGGCGATGGCGATCGTGGCCGCCGTCCTCCTGGGCGTCACCATGCCGATGACGCCAGCACAGATCCTTTGGGTCAACATGGTCACCGGCGTCGCGCTTGGACTTGTGTTCGCCTTCGATCCGGCGGAGCCTGGCGTTATGGAGCGGCCGCCGCGCGATCCGCGCGCGCCGATCCTCTCGCCTCTCCTGGTCTGGCGAACAGCGCTCGTGTCGGCCCTCTTCTGCGTTTCGGTGTTCGCGGTCTTCTTCTGGGCGTTGCAACGGGGCGAAGAACTCCAACACGCGCAGACCTTCGCCGTCAACACGATGGTCGGACTCGAAATCGCCTATCTGTTCAGCGTCCGGCTCCGCCGCAGCGCGCCCTTCGACTTCCGCGCCATTCGTTTGACGCGCGCGCTCCTGATCGGAATCAGCGTCGTCGTCGTGCTGCAAATCCTCTTCACGTATCTGCCCCTGTTCGAGACACTCTACGACACGAGGCCGATCGATTGGCCGGACATGGGCGTGACGGCGCTCGCCGCGATCGGCCTGATCGTGGTGCTTGAACTCGAGAAGGCGATCCGGGTCGGGCTGTTCGGGGCCGGGCGGGGCTGAGGCCAGCAAGCGCCAGAGCCGCTTGCGCCCGCGTAGCGGGCGGTGCTATCGCGCTCGCCCGCGCTCCTTGACGGCGCGTGCGACGGAGGGGTGGCCGAGCGGCTGAAGGCGCACGCCTGGAAAGTGTGTATGCGGGAAACCGTATCGCGGGTTCGAATCCCGCCCCCTCCGCCACGAACTAAGCCATTGATATTACATATGAATTATACTTTCTAGGGGTCGAATTCTTGCCTCTTTCCCGAGGCTTGTGGCGGATGCATTTTTCGCTCACTCCGTAGAGACGATTTCCCGGCCGTTCTCTGCCGT
>DATCEJ010000166.1:0-4783 GCA_036510135.1 Roseiarcus sp.
GTCGAAAATCATCTGCCGGCGGCGGCGTTCATCGCGCTGACCTCTGGAGCGCGGGTGATTTTGCAAACCCACGCCTATGTCAAGGCGCCGATAAGCACGATTGACGGGGCCTTCAGGCGCGAGGAGATGCGTCGGCTTTCCGGTTGCGCCTTCGTCAGCGAGTACGCCTTGGGCCGGTTCCGCGCCGATTTCCCGGGCTTGCGCGTGGCTCAGCGCGCCGTGCCCAACGGGCTCGACATGCAGGACTGGTCGGCGACAAAACCGAAGGATCGGTCGATCCTCTGCGTGGGCCGCGCGCTCGGGCACAAAGGCCATATCGAAGCCATGGCGGCGATCACACGCGTTCTGCCTTCGAGGCCCGAATGGAGCGCCCGGTTCATGGTGTCCGACCCAGCGGCTGCCGACCGGGAGCCGGAAACGGTCGAAGCGCTTCGCGCTGCCGCTGAGCCTTTCAATGGCCGGATCAGGGTCGACTCCAACGTGCCTTATGCCGAGGTCAAAGCGGCGTGGGAGCGCGCCGAAGTCGGAATGGTGCTGACGACCGGTCCCGAACCGTTCGGCCGAACGGCGCTCGAAGCCATGGCGAGCGGCGCAGCGCTTATCACCTCGGGGCGCGGCGGTTTGGCCGAGATCTGCGGCCCGTGCGCGGTGATTGTCGAACCGAGCGACGCCCCTGGCATTGCAGTGGCGCTCGGCAAATTGCTGGACGCGCCCGATCGACGCGCCGAGCTTGCCAGCGCCGGGCGCAAGCGGGTCGAGGCGCTGTTCGATATCCGAGCCATCGCTCGGCAGATGGACGAATTCATCGAGGCCTGTGTTGGACAGTGGCGGTCTCGGACCTGAGACGCGTGACTTTCGCCAGGCCGATTTCCTTCGTCCTGTTGCCTTCTCACCTGTCAACCGATAACTCGCCAACGAGCGCATGGCTTGGGGAGGCCAATGAGACCTGAAAGTTTTGCGGTTGCCGCCGGTCTCGCCATTTTTGGCGGCGGGGTCCTCGGCCTTATCCTTCAGCGCCTGCTGCCCGATACTTTCACGACTGGCGGACCCCGTGACATGATCGGCGCGGTCGTTGGCCTTCTCACGTTGCTATCGGCGCTGACCATGGGCCTCCTGATCTGGACGGCCTATGGCGTCTACGCCGGGCAGAACACCGCGATCCAGACCCTGGCCGCCAAGACCCTGCAACTTGATCTTGCTTTGGGCGATTATGGACCGGACGCCAATCCCGAGCGCGCTCGCTTGCGGACGGCGGTCGGGCAGGCCATCGACGACGTCTGGGGGGCCCGGGAAAGCGACAAGGACTTCATCGCCGAGAACTTTGCCGCGGCGGTGCGTGGCCTTCGAAAAGAAGAAGGGGACCTTGCAAGCCTCCATCCCTCGACGGACGCCCAAAAGCAGGCGCTCACGCTTGCAAACTCCATCGTCGAGGCGATCGGTCAGGCGCGGTTGCAGATGTCGTTCGCATTGACCAATCCCGTTTCGTATCCGCTTATCCTGATCGTGGTTGGTTGGGCCATGGCGCTCTTTTGCGGCTTCGGGCTGATGTCCAAAGGCCATATGATGTCGGTCGTCGTGGTCTTGGTCGGCGCCATCGCGGTTTCGACTTCCGTCTACATGATCCTCGACCTCAGCAGTCCCTATACAGGCATATTTCGTCCGTCTTCGGCGCCGCTTGAACAAGTGCTGGAGGTCATGGGCAAGGAGTGAAGAGTCGGCGCCGCCGCGTCATTTTAGCCGGATTTTGACTTGCCTTTGCCCCGCGCAAGCGGAAAGGCTGGGGCGCCGTGACATCGACCCCCACCATTTTGACATTGAAAGCGCCTGCCGGCGATCCGCCGCTGATCATGCGCGGCGGCGCCCGGTTCTGGCAGGTGAACTTTGCGCTGTTTCTCGGCAGCTTCGCCACTTTCGCGCTGCTTTATTGTGTCCAGCCGCTGATGCCTCTCTTCGCTCGCGCCTTTTCGGTCTCTCCCGCCGCCGCGAGCCTGTCGTTGTCTGCCGCGACGGGCATGCTGGCGGTGGCGATGATCTTCGCGGGAGCGTTGTCGGATGTCTTTGGACGCAAGGCGATCATGACCGCTTCGCTGGCCGCCGCCGCGGCGGCGACGCTCGCGGCCTCCTTCGCGCCGAACTGGACGACGTTTGTCGCGCTTAGGGCGCTGACCGGTCTCGCGCTCTCCGGCGTTCCCGCGGTGGCGATGGCCTATCTGGTCGAAGAGATGGATCGTTCGGCGATCGGGCTCGCGATGGGCCTTTATATCGCCGGCAATACGCTGGGCGGTTTGGGCGGGCGCCTGGCGACCGCCGCGTTCGCTGAGGCCGGCGGCTGGCGCGAGGCCGTCGTTCTTGTCGGGCTCATTTCGCTGGGCTGCGCAACGGCGTTCGCCTTCGCGCTGCCAAAGGAGCGTCGGCTCGTAGGGAAGGCTCAGGCGACCGCGTTTGTGCCGACGATTCGCGCCCACTTCAGCGATCCGGGCCTCAGGTCTCTGTTCGCAGTGGGTTTCCTGCTGATGGGCGCCTTCGTCACCACCTACAATTACATCGGCTTTCGCCTGGAGGCGGCGCCCTTTTGGCTGAGCCCGACGACGATCGGCTTCGTTTACTGCATTTATCTCGTTGGCGCGGTCGCTTCGCCCGCGATGGGGGAACTCGCGGGCCGTTACGGCCGGCGACGCGTCATTGGCTTCGCCATCGCGTTCATGCCGATCGGCGTGGTCCTTACCTTGCCCGACAGCCTGTGGCTCACGATTATCGGGGTTGGCGTCATCACGATCGGGTTTTTCGGCGGCCATTCGATCGCTTCAAGCTGGGTGGGCTTGAGGGCCGGCACAGGGAAGGCGCAAGCAAGCGCGCTCTACCTCTTCTTTTATTACGCGGGGTCGAGCCTTGCTGGGTCCATTGGCGGGTGGGTCTTCACCCTCGGCGCATGGCCTGGAGAGGCGGCGTTCATAGGGGCCTTATCCGGGCTCGCGCTCCTCATCGCCGTGAAGCTCGCCCGCGTGCCCCCGCCGGCGCATCTTCGCGCTCCTTAGGCGGAGGCGGGTCGCCCATGGAATGGCGCGACGAGGGACTCATCATCGGCGTCCGCAGGCACGGCGAGGCTTCGACGATCGTCGAAGCCCTGACCCGCGCGCACGGCCGTCATCTTGGCCTCGTGCGCGGCGGACGGTCTGCGCGACTGCGCGCGACGCTGCAACTCGGCAATACGATCGGCCTTGTCTGGCGGGCCCGGCTCGACGAGCATCTGGGCTCGTTCGCCGTCGAGCCTCTCTCGCTCCGGGCCGGCAGGTTGATGGGCAGCGCGCTGGCGCTCGCGGGAATCAACTATGTCTCCGCGCTGGTGCGGGTGCTGCCCGAGCGCGATCCGCACGAGGCGGTTTACGAGGCGGCGAGCACGATCGCCGAGGCGCTCGATGACGGCGCGCTTGCGCCAACGCTCATCGCCCGGTTCGAAGCGCAGATCCTGGCCGAGTGCGGGTTTCAGCTCGACCTCAGTTGCTGCGCTGCGACCGGCGTGACCGATGACCTTGTTTATGTCTCGCCGAAATCCGGGCGGGCGGTGAGCGCCGAGGCTGGGGCGCCCTGGCGGGATCGGTTGCTGCCGCTGCCCCCGTTCCTGCGCGATGACGCGCCGCTCGAAGCGCAGCCGAGCGCGGACGAGATCGCCGACGGGTTCCGCCTGACCGGCTTCTTTCTGGCCCGCGACCTGTTCGCGCTCCATGGGGAGCCGTTGCCGGATTCCCGCGCCGCCTTTCTCAAGGCGGCGGCGCAAGGCGCGCGATAGCGGCCGCGAGTCTCGCCGCCCATCCACGCTGCTCCGAGCCGACAAGTCTCTCAGCCATCATTCGGGGGGAACAACGCGGGTTCGTCCGCGATTTAATCGGTTGAATGTTCGTCGCGGCCTGACACCCGGCGACCAAGGGGGGAGCGGGACAAAACATGGCGGAGCATCGGAGGGTATGGCCTTGGTTGGTCTACGGGGGGCTGGCAGCCATCGCCGCGGCGCGCCGCGCATGGACCGAAGGAGCGCACGCTGTCGAGAGTTCCGATAGGGTTCGCACGCTGTACGAGAGGGCCCGCACGCCGTACCGGACACCGTATCCCCCACCCGATGAGATCAGCGAGAAGCCAAGCCGGGCTGCTTCCGAGGCGCCGGTCGATCCCGACAAAAGGCCGAAGGAGCAGGTCGAAAACGACCAGCCTATCGCCGCGCAAGTTCACAGGGCGAAGGAGCAGGGCAGGGGACGGCGCGCAACTGCGCCATGGCAAATCCCCTGGGCGGGCTGGAAGGATATCCTTTGGCGCGTCTATGCCAGCGTCAACGACAATCGGCTGCTCGCTGTCGCGGCGGGGGTCGTCTTTTATTCATTGCTGGCGATCTTTCCCGCAATCGCGGCGTTCGTCTCGCTCTATGGGCTGATCGCTGACGCCTCTACAATTGACGCGCATCTGTCGCTCGCCTCGGGTATTTTCCCCGCGGGCGCGGTCGACATTCTTCACGAACAGCTCACCCGGCTTACGGCAAAAACCGATGCAAAGCTCGGGCTGGGCTTCGTAACGGGGCTTGCCATCGCGTTGTGGAGCGCCAACGCCGGAATGAAGGGAATCATCGACGCGCTCAATGTCGTTTACGACGAGAAAGAGAAGCGAAGTTTTGTGAAGCTGAACCTGCTTTCCCTCCTGTTTACCGTGATCGCGATCCTGTCTCTGATGATCGCCCTTGCCGCGGTGGTGATCGCCCCGATCGTTTTCTCCGCGGCCGGCCTTTCGTCTCTCCTGG
>DATCEJ010000167.1:0-3173 GCA_036510135.1 Roseiarcus sp.
GGGGACTACGACGTCGATGGCGCGTGCAGCGCGGCGCTGTTGAGCGAATATCTGAAGGCCTGTGGGTTGGAACCGATCGTCCACATCCCCGATCGGGTGACCGAGGGCTATGGCCCCAATGTTGAGGCGATTCAGGCCTTCGCGTCACGAGGCGCGACGCTGGTGGTGACCGTCGACTGCGGCGCCGTCAGTCGCGAGCCGTTTGACGTCGCGAGCCAGCTTGGCCTCGACGTGATCGTGTTCGATCACCATCAGGCCCCGGAGGTGCTGCCGAAGACGGCGGCGCTGGTCGATCCCAACCGCGAGGACGACCTTTCCGGGCTCGGCTATCTTTGCGCCGCGGGCGTCGTCTTCATGGCCCTCGTGGCGCTCAATCGGGCGCTCCGCGAGGCAGGCTTCTGGAACGGAGCCAAAGGGCCGGACCTTCTCGCATCGCTCGACCTCGTCGCGCTCGCGACCGTCGCCGACGTCGTGCCGCTTATCGGGCTCAACCGCGCCTTTGTCGTTAAGGGCCTTGCCATCATGCGGGAGCGCCGCCGGCCTGGGCTTGCCGCTTTGTTCGACATCGCCGGCGCTGACGGACCGCCGCGACCTTATCATCTGGGTTTTGTCATCGGCCCGCGCATCAATGCGGGCGGGCGCATCGGCGACGCCGCGCTGGGCGTGCGGCTCCTGACCGCGACCGACGACCTCGAGGCGCGGGCGATTGCGATCGAGCTCGACCGGCTGAACCGCACGCGCCAGCAGATCGAGATCGAGGCGCTGGCCGAGGCCGAGGCCGAAGCTTTGTTCTCGCTGGGCCTGGAGGAGCGGGGCGCCGCGGTCGTCGTGGCGGGAGCGACATGGCCGCCGGGCATCGTTGGCCTGCTTGCGGCGCGGCTCAAGGAGCGGTTCGAGCGCCCGGCCTTCGCGCTGAGCCTTGCCGGCGGACAGGCGACGGGTTCCGGTCGTTCGATCGTCGGTGTCGATCTCGGCCGGGCGGTGCGTGCGGCGGTCGACGCGGGTATCGCCATCAAGGGCGGCGGCCATGCGATGGCGGCGGGCGTCACGCTGGCGACCGAGCGGCTCGGCGACTGGCGCGCTTTTCTCGAGGAGCGGCTCGGCCAGGCGGTGACGAAGGCGCGCGCGGAAGCGGGCCTCAAGGTCGACGCGGCCCTGACGGCGACCGCGGCGACGCCGGAACTCGTCCATCGCCTCGAGGCGGCCGGCCCCTACGGCGCGGGCGCGCCCGAGCCGCTCTTCGCCTTAGCCCGCCATCGCCTGGCGGAGGTGACGCCGGTCGGGGTCGAGGGACGCCATTTGCGGCTGCGCGCGGTCGCGGGCGACGGGCGGGCGGTCGAGGGCATCGCGTTCCGAGCGTCGGGCAAGAAGCTTGGCGAAGCCCTCATGCGGCTCAAGGGGTCGCCGGTGCATCTTGCAGGGACATTGTCGGTGAACCGCTTCGGCGGGCGGGAAAGGGCCCAGATCCGGGTCGTCGACGTCGCGGAAGCGGCGCGGTAACGCCGGATAACTTCGCCAAGAGGCGTCGGTCCCCAAAGAACCGAAAGATGGCTGGTCGGCGGCGCCCCCGCCGACCGGCTGGGCGCCCTCTGCGGGTCAAGAAGGCCCCGGCGCCGGAGCGCCCGATTCGCGGCTCCCTGTCAGCAAGCGCCTGAAGCGAGTTTGGGAACCTTTTGCCTCGCTTGGCATCCAACTTTAGAATCGCTGAAGCCTGGGGATTGAAATGGCCGCGCCTGCTCCTGAGCTGATCACGGACGACCACCGGCTCTTGGGGCTGGCGCGGCAAAATGACCGGGAAGCGATCCGGCTGATCATCAAGCAGCATAACCGGCGGCTCTACCGCATCGCGCGCGGCATCGTGGGGAACAATTCCGACGCTGAAGACGTCCTTCAAGAAGCGTATGTCCGCGCCTTCGCAAATCTCGGCGGCTTCAGGGGCGAAGCGCGGCTCGGCACCTGGCTGGCGCGCATCGTCATCAATGAGGCGCTGGGCTGCATTCGGCGCCGGCGACCGGCGATCGACATTGGGCTCATCTCGACCAACCCGACGCTCCACGCTCAGATCATACCCTTTCCCGGCGCAAACCGTGTTCCCGACCCCGAGACGACGATGGCCCAGAACGAAATTCGCATCTTGCTCGAAGGCGCCATCGACAGGCTTCCGTCAGCGTTCCGAGAGGTGCTCATCGCCCGATTGGTGGAAGACATGAGCGTGGCGGAAACTGCGGAATTGTTCAGAATTCCGCCTCAGACTGTCAAAACCAGGTTGTTTCGCGCGCGCGCATTGCTTCGGATGGAAATGGAGCGGCACATTGGACCGGTGCTCGGCAACGCCTTCCCGTTCGCCGGCGAGCGCTGCGAACGCCTGACCGTCATTGTGCTCGAGCGCCTGGGTCTCTCCTGACTTTTCCGGGAACCTTTTGATTCCATCCTCATCCAATGATTTGCCGGCCGATGCGGGCTGGCGAAACAATGGAGGAAGAGATGCGTCTTGTCGCAACTGCAGCCGGCTTTGCGCTGGTGTTGACGTCTATTCCGGCGCTGGCCGAGGACGCCAAACCCAACGACGCCCAGATCGCCCATATCGCCTACACGGCGGGAGTGATCGACATCAAAGCGGGCCAACTGGCGCTGCAGAAGTCCAAGAACAAAGAGGTGCGAGACTTCGCGGAAAACATGGTTCACGACCATACAGCGGTCAACGATCAGGCTCTGGCGCTGGTGAAAAAGCTCAACGTAACGCCTGAGGACAATGACACCAGCAAGGCGCTTGCCAAGCAGGCCGCAGCCAAGCACGCCGAACTCGAGAAATTGAGCGGGGCGAACTTTGATAAGGCCTACGCTGACAACGAAGTGGCCTATCACAAGACGGTCGACGGCGCACTCGAGACGATCCTCATTCCAGACGCGACCAACGCGGAATTGAAGGACCTCCTCAAGACCGGCCTCAAGATATTTCAGGGCCACGAGATGCATGCCGAGCATGTCGCCCAATCCCTGAAATAGGAGCGGGCGGTGTATTTCAGAGTTGGCGGGCTCGCCCTTCTGGCCGCTCTCGCGCTGAGTTCGCCCGCGATCGCGGGCGAAACAATCCGCGTCGCGATCGACAAGATGAATTTCGATCCGCCCAGGATTTCGGCGCATGTCGGCGACACGATCGAATGGGCGAGCAG
>DATCEJ010000168.1:0-3232 GCA_036510135.1 Roseiarcus sp.
CTCCGCAACGAGCGAGGCTTGTAGGCGCGATCGCTGATCGCGCCGGCCGCGCTCAGCGAGCGCGGCTACAGGAGCGCGGCTACACAAGGCTACACAAGCGCGGCCTTCAGCATAGCCTTGAACCGGCGCGAGTCGAGGGTCCAGAGCACATCGGCGCCTTCGTGCTCGCCGTTCGCCTCACGCCAGACATGAGTGTTGTTCTCGTCATGGTGCACGTTTAGGCGGTCCACGACCGTCATGCCGCGGGTGAGTCGGCTCCCGGTCTCGATCGCGACCCGATGACGCGACCACGAAAGCCCGATCGAGCGGTCGAGCGCCACCGCCATCGCGGTCGGATCGGCGAGCGAGAGGCCGATCTCGCCGGTCTGCGTGCGATAGGCCTCGCGGGCGGTCGTGTTCGATTCGAGGGCGAATTTCGCCTTGGCCGTGCCAAGCGCCTCGATCGCTGCGATTTCATCGTCCTGCAAGACGGACGCGCCGCGCGAGACGTGCCAGCCGATCATCTCGATGTTGAGCTTCGAGCGGAAGACGGCGCGCGCCGCTTCCGGATCGACCCAGATGTTGTATTCCGCCGCTGGCGTCACATTGCCCTCGCAACACGGCGCGCCGCCCATCACCACGCAGCGGCCGATCCGCTCCGCAAGTTTCGGATCGCGCTTGAGCGCGAGCGCAATGTTGGTGAGGGGCCCGAGCGTCACCAGAGTGAGGCCGGGCTCCTCCTGCGCGAGGCGCAGGATCGCGTCCACAGCGTGCTCGCGCTCTTGTTTGCGCCTTGGCGTTGGAAAGCCGCGGTCGCCGAGGCCGTCCTTGCCGTGAAACCAGTGCGCGTGGTCATGCGCGCGGGTCAGCGGCTTGTCGGCGCCAGCGAACACCGGAACATCGGAATGGCAAACCTCGGCGGTCAGCAGAGCGTTTTGGGTCGCCTGTTCGAGGCCGACATTGCCGGCGACCGTCGTCAGACCGAGAACCCTGACCTTCGGATCGGCCAGCGCCATGATGATCGCGACGGCGTCGTCGGAGGCGGTGTCGGTGTCGATGAGAAAGTTGCGCATGTCGATCAGACCGTCGCCCTCAGCCGCGCGAAGCCCCGGTCGAGGTCGGCTTTGAGGTCCTCGATATCCTCGAGGCCGACGCTGAAGCGCACGGTCGGGCCGCCGGGCGAAAAGTGTGTCGCGGTGCGGACGGGGGTGCAGTCGAAGGGAAGGGCGAGGCTTTCGTAGCCGCCCCAGGAGAAGCCAAGCCCGAACAGTTCGAGGCCATCGAGGAACGCGGCGACTGCCGCTTCCGACGCCGGCTTCAGCACGATCGAAAACAGGCCCGATGATCCCGAAAAGTCGCGCTTCCAAAGCGCGTGGCCGGGATGCTCGGGCAAAGCGGGGTGGATGACGCGCAAGACCTCTGGACGGCCGCGCAGCCATTGCGCCAGCGCCAACCCCTGACGCTCCGCCTCTCGCAGCCTGAGCTCCATGGTGCGGAGACCGCGCAGCGCAAGAAACACGTCCTCAGGGCTTGGAGGAATGGCCATCAGGTGGACGCAACTATGAAGCCGTTCGAACCACGTTTCATTGGCTGACACGAGGCCGAGCAGCAGGTCCGCGTGGCCGGACAGATATTTGGTGCCCGCTTCGATCGTCATGTCGACGCCGTGGGCATGCGACGAGAAGAAGAGCGGCGTCGCCCAGGTGTTGTCCATGATGACGCAGGCGCCTTGCGCGTGCGCGGCCGCCGCGATCGCGGGAATGTCCTGGACCTCGAGCGTCTCCGAACCGGGCGACTCGGTGAACACGACTTTGGTGTTCGGTCGCATGAGCGCGGCGACGCCTTCGCCGATTGCGGGATCGTAGTAAGTGGTCTCGATCCCCATCCGCTTCAGCGTCAAGTCGGCGAAGGCGCGCGCGGGCCGATAAACGGAATCGGTCATCAGCATGTGATCACCGGCGCTCAAGGCCGTCATCAGCGCAACAACGATCGCCGCCAGCCCCGAGGGCACAAGCACCGTTCCCGCCGCGCCCGAAAGATCGGTCCACGCGGAGCACAAGGCCTCGGTCGTCGGCGTGCCGCGGGTGCCATAGGTGAAGCGCTGGGCGCGGTTCTTGAGCGTCGCGACATCGGGATAGAGCACGGTCGAGCCGCGAAAAGGCGGCACGTTGACGAACCCTTGCGAGAACTCGCTGTCGCGGCCGAGGTTCACGAGGCGCGAGCGGCGCTTCAAGGACGCGCGCGTTTCGTCGGTCAGTTTGGCCATTATGTTCCTAGGGTGCTTGCCCGCTCAGGCCGCATGATCAATAAGATAGGGGCGAACAAGCAAGTCGGCCGAAATTTTCCACGCCTTGCTGATCTTGTGAATCATGTCGACCGTGAGCGCGCGGCGGCGCGACAGAATCTCCGACGCGCGCGAGCGCGAGCCCAAAAGCTCGGCAAGCTCCGGCTGGGTGTGTCCGAACTCCTCGATCGCGTGGTTAAGCACGTCGATCGGATCGAAGTTCTCGTCGATGTCGATCGGCCATCGCCTGTCTTCGTAGACATCGACGAGGGCGAGGAGAACATCCAGCCTGTCGCCCTCCTCTGATCCCTCTGGTGCGCCCCAATAGGAATCAATTTCCTTGAGCGCGGCTAGGTGATCCTCGTCGGAGCGAATCGGGTGAATTTCCATCCGAACTCATCCTTTAGAACAACGATACTGTCAGTGCGTCGATGCGGTCGTACTCGGCATGGGTACCGATAAACTTGATGAATGCCGCCTGCCGACCGAAATCGAACGCGACCACCAGGCGGTAGTTTCCTCCCAGGACTTCGAACCTCACGCGCTCGCCGTTGAGCGCCTTACACTTCGGAGCCGCTTTTTGAACCTCATCAATTGACGTCCAGTGAGCGGCCTTCGCGCGCTTAAACCAGCGTTCCAACGCGACTTTGGTTTCCGGATGATCGGCCCAAAAGCCAACCAGGGTATTTCGGGCGATGACCCGCATTTACCAACCTACCATGTTCCCAATTCGGGAACAAGCCAGAACGACCAGATCTTGCTGGCTCACTGGGCCGCCAGTTGGCTTCGAACGGGCTGATTGACTAGCGGCCAGCGCTCCGCACAATGAAGCGCGCATCAGGTCGCTTGGCGACCAACGAAAGCTCGTGTTTCGCGTCACCGAGGAGATTGTCATGCGGTCGCACATTGCTCGGCTTGCCGGCGCGGCGCTTAGCGCCATGGCCGTCTTTTCCGCCAGCGCGGGCACGC
>DATCEJ010000169.1:0-3531 GCA_036510135.1 Roseiarcus sp.
TTCATCGATGGAAAAGAGTCCAAGGCCGACCTGAACCGCGATGGCGGTCAACATGGCCAGGACGCTCCAGCCGCCCAGCGGATTGTGTCCGACAATCGGGCCAAGACGGCCGCCGAGGTAGGCGCGAACCTGGCCTGGGCCGGAGAGGAATTGTCTGAACCTGGCGGTCGAGGAGCCGACGAATCCCCAGATGACCCGAAAGGCGAGCAATCCCAGAATCGAATAACCCGACAGGCGATGCCACGGCAGGTGGTCGTTATGGGCGCTCCACCACGAAAACGGGATCAGCGCGGCGAGAAGCCAATGGACGATGCGCGTGGGAGCATCCCAGACCTTCGCCGAACGATCACCGGGCGCGGATGCGTCCATTGGAGAGTTCAGGTCTTGTCCTTGGCCTTGTAGGTGTCGTGGCAACCTTTGCATGCTGCGCCGACCTCACGGAGCGCCGGTCCGACGGCGGCCGGATCTCCGGCTTCAGTGGCGGCATCGAACTTCGCGGCGGCCACGGAAAGCGCCTTCTGTTTGTCGGCGAAGCCGGCCGGATCGGTCCAGATCAGCGGCAAGGCTTTCGTCTTCGCACCCGACGATGGACCGCTGCCGACGGGGAACCAGGTGGGCAGAGTCTTGGCGGCGTCGTCGATCTTGGCCGCCTCGACCTTGAAGACCGCCATGCTGGGCGCGCCCGAATGGATCTGCTCAACGAGGATCTTTTCCGACGCGCCGAGCGCCTTCATGTGGGCCTGGCGCGCCTTGACCGCTTCCGCGCCCGTCATCCCGGCGGCGACGGCCGTTCCAGCGATCATGAAAACGCCGAGGGCGCAGACGAATTTACGGTGGCGCATCATGGACGATCCTCTCTTTGACCCAGCGGGTTCAAGGAGAAGGGCGGTCGAGCCCGGCGTCAAGAGCGCAACGCGCCTGGAACGAAGGACTTAGACTTCGTCGGACCCAGATGCCGGGGCGGCGTCGGTGAATTCGCGCGGGGCGCGGCGACGGCGCGGGCGGCGCGCCTCTCCGGTCGTCTCGTCCTTCGTCTCGGCGGCGCGAGTCTCGGGAGCGCGGGCTTGGAGGAACGCGGGGGCGTAGCTCACCTCGCCATCGTCGGCGCGCAGGACCTGTCCTCCGATCCCATTCTCGGGCTCGGGGAGTTCGCGTCGAATTTCCTGGGTGTCTTCGCGGTAAGGGGTCTGCTGACGCGGTTCGGTTCGGACGAATCGATCCTGCTCTGGCCGGTCGCCGCGCTCCTGCCGCTGCTCGACGCGTGGGCGATCGTCGCGGCGCTGGCGGTCGTCACGGAAACGGTCGTCGCGCTGACTGCGGAACTGGCGGTCTACGCCTTGACGATCTCCGCGGTCGTCGCCTCGCGAGTCGTCACGCGGGCGCTGGTCGCGATAGCCGCGATCGTCACGGGCCTCCGTGCGTTCGACCTCAGTATCTCCGGCGGTTTCAGACTCGGACTCGGCCGCTTCGCCCTGAGGGTTCTCATCTTCGAAATCAATGTCATAGCCGGACACGAACTGGTCGCGGCCGATGATGTCAGACAACGGCCGTAGGGGCTGCATGGCCCGCATGAGGCGGAAATAGTGCTCGGCGTGCTGCAGGTGATTTTCAGCCAGGACACGGTCGCCGGAGGTATGGGCGTCACGAGCCAGTTGTTGGTATTTCTCATAGACGTGCTGAGCGGCGCCGCGGACCTTCACCCCTTCCGGTCCGTTGGAATCGAAGGCCCGGTTGGCGTTGTTCTGAGGCTTGCCGCCGCTACCCCCGCCACCACCGCCGCCGCCATTGCGGTTACGGTTGCGTTGACGCTTTATACCTTTGAAATCTCTCATTCTGTTCCGACCTGTTGCGGGGACCGGCGGCGGGGCGTCCACTCAGGAGCAATCCCGCTCGCGTGATGTCAAAATCAAGGGCCAAACGCCGTTAAGCCTGCAACGTGCGCTTGGTTCCCGCCCCCTCCAGGAAGCGCGTCGACGCCCTGACAATAGACCGCGTCGCGCCGCAGGAGTCTGACGCCGCTTTCAAACCGCGCGCCTTTGGCTCCGGCGAATTGGGAGGAGACCGCTCGGATGTAGCGCGCCCGGCTAACTTATCCAAGTGCTTTCTTGCGACCGCTGAGCACACGTTCATGCGTCGCCAGATCCCTGGTAACGACGAGTTCGCGCGCGCCGGCCTTGGCGAAGAGACGCTCCACGGCCTCGCCTTGACCCAGGCCAAATTCCACCGCGAACCAGCCGCCGGGACGAAGGACGCGCAAAATCTGAGGGGCCAGGGCGCGATAAGCCCTCAGCCCGTCCCGACCACCATCGAGGGCCAGTCGCGGTTCGTGATCGCGCACTTCGGGCGGCAAGGAGGCAAGGTCGGCGGACCGGATATAGGGCGGATTGGAGACCACCAGGTCAAACTGGCCGTCGCCCAGCCCGGCCGTCCAGTCGGTGTGCATCAAAGCCGCCCGCGAGGCGAGGCCGAGATTGGCCGCGTTCTCGCGGGCCACGGCCAAGGCCTCGTCCGATGCGTCGACGCCGAGGCCCCTGGCGGCTGGCCGCTCGGCGAGGATGGCGAGGAGAATGGCGCCCGACCCAATCCCGAGGTCGAGCACACTGAAGGCCTCATTCTCTGCAAAGAGGGGCAGCACGACGTCGAGTATGGTCTCGGTGTCCGGCCGTGGCGCGAGCACGTCTGGCGTTACGCGAAGCATGATCTTCCAAAACCCCTTGGCCCCGAGGATATGGCTCACTGGCTCGCGCTGTTCACGGCGCTTTAGATAGCCTTCCAGGGTGTCGGTCTGGAGCCGACTGAGGGGGCGCCTGGGTTCGGCGATAATGTCGGCGCGCGTCGCTCCCGAGGCCGCCTCCACGAGAAGGCGCGCGTCTATGACCGGGCTTTCTATTCCGCCCGCCTCGAGCCGTCGCTTGGCCTCGTTCCAGGCGGATACGAGGGTCTGCACCTCGGCTTAGCTCACGCCCTCACGCCGGTGAGCGGCGAGGAGCCGAACGCCCCAGCCTTGACGCTGCCGCTCATGGAATCACCGCTGACCGTGACGGTGAACTCCAGGGTCATGGGAAAGGGCGTGGTGATCGACGCCGACCAAGTGAGCGTGTCTCCATCCACCTTGCCGGAGATGGCTTGCTCACCCATCCTACCTTTCATCGTTCCGCTGAAGGAATCGCCGCTCGAGGCGATGTTCAGCTCGCCTTCCTGTACGCCCATGGGCGAATTGATCGTGGTCTTCCAGGCGCCGTCGACGGACATCGGCTGTCTCTCTCGTTTGGAGCTTCTCGGGCCACGACCTAATCAGTCGGGCCCACGCCGCGCAAGGGCGGCTATTCGGCGGCGACCAGCTCCGCCTGGGCCGCTTGGCGTTCCGCCGCCTCGATCTCGGCGGCGCGGGCCTCGACCAGTTCAACGATGTGTTCGATCATTTCGCCGTTGTCGAGTTTGTGGTCCGCTTTGCCGGCGACATAGACCATGCCGGCCCCTTTACCTCCGCCGGTGAAGCCCAGGTCGGTCATCAGGGCTTCGCCCGGACCA
>DATCEJ010000170.1:0-8379 GCA_036510135.1 Roseiarcus sp.
CCGGCGACACACGGCCCTGGACGATCGCGCCCTTACCCGCGGAGGCGCCATGCGCATTGGTGAAGAGCTTGGCGAGGCCAGTCAATTTGGCGTCGCCCGCGATCGTGTAGCTCGTCGGGGGGAGATCGGCGTTAAGGTTGACCGAGCCGATCGGAAGGCCAACCAAGGACACGCGATAAGTCGCGTGCAGCACGTCGGCGCGTGCGCCCATGGTCCAGACGAGCGCAGCCGTCATCCCGACAGCTGCCAGCCGCAAGCGGGCCTGAGGCGATCGCAGCGCCATCGTTTCGAATCTCCAGCTTCGGTGTTTGCAGCGCATTGAACGGCGATTGCGCTCAAATTCCGGCGCCGATGCGCCGACTCACGGGCAAACCACGCCACCAAAAAAGTCATCCGCGGCCGCTGTCAAGACCTTGCGGCGGGCCCGCGCGCGGACATAACATCCCCTCCATGGTCGAGACGGTCATATCCATTCGCGCGGCGCGTCTCGGCGACGAGGGCGAAATCGCGACCGTGCATGATGCGGCGTGGCGCGAGGCCTATCGGGGCGTCATCCCCGGCCGGGAGCTCGAGCGGATGATCGCGCGCAGAGGCCCCGAATGGTGGCGACTGGCGATCGCGCGCCGAACGCCGTTGCTGGTGCTCGAATTCGGCGATTCCGTGGTCGGGTATATAAGCTATGGGCGCAATCGGGTTCCTGCGCTTGGATATGGCGGCGAGATCTTTGAACTCTACCTGTCGCCGGAGTGCCAGGGTTGCGGCTTTGGGCGGCGAATGTTCGACGCTGCGCGAAAGGATCTGGCGGGTCATGGGTTATCGAATCTCGTCGTCTGGGCGCTCGCGGACAACGACCGGGCGGTCGGGTTTTACCGCCGGCTGGGCGGCCGGGTCTTGCGCCGCGCGCGAGAGACTTTCGGCGGTCAGCAGCGCGATCGAATTGCTTTCGGCTTTGGCTGAATGTTCGCCCGCCTCTAAGAGGGGAATGACGCGCCGCCGATTGGGAGGACAAGCGTGAACTTGAACGCTGTATCGATCGGCAAGAATCCTCCCCACGATGTCAACGTCATCATTGAGGTGCCGATCGGCGGCGAGCCTATCAAATATGAGATGGACAAGGAGAGCGGCGCGCTCCAGGTCGACAGGTTCCTGTACACCTCGATGCGCTATCCGGGCAATTACGGCTTCATTCCCCATACGCTCTCGGGCGACGGCGATCCCTGCGACGTGATTGTCGCCAATACCCGTGCGATCGTTCCCGGCGCGGTGATGAGTTGCAAGATCGTTGGCGTCTTGATCATGGAGGACGAAGCAGGCGAGGATGAGAAGCTGCTGGCCGTACCGTCAGCGAAACTTACCAAGCGCTACGCGCACGTGAACAGTTACTCCGACCTGCCGTCGATCACGATCGAGCAGATCGAACATTTCTTCGCGCACTACAAGGATCTTGAGCCCAACAAATGGGTAAGGATTGTTCGCTGGGCCGATGCGGACGAAGCGCGCGCGCTCGTGATCGAGGGCATCGAGCGAGCCAAAAAGGCGAAGGGCGCGGGAAAAGCCGCGAGCTGAACGAAGTGTGAAAGAGCGAAAGTAAAGCCAGCGGAAAGTTGGCCGGGACGCAAGGAACCGATGACTCGAGGGAGGAGAATGACATGCGCAAGCACTTAGGTTTAGCCATGGCGGCTGGACTGGCCGCGGCCTTCGCGACACACAGCGCCGCGGCCGAGAAACTGAAGATCGGCTTTTTGCCCGGCGTCGTCGATCCATTCTACCAGGTCATGCAACTCGGGGTGGAAAAGGCGGCCAAGGATCTCGGCGCCGAAGTCGTCACCCAGATTCCGCCGACCTGGGGCGTCGCGGCCCAAACGCCGCTTCTGGATTCCATGATTGCGCGTGGCGACCTCAATTACATCATCACCGCAGCGACCGACAAAGATCAGATGATCGGCCCTCTCAAGGCCGCCGCAGACGCCGGCATCAAAGTCATCATCGTCGACAGTTACATTGGCGATGGCGACTATGTGAACGGCCCGGTCAAATTCCCGATCACCTACATCGGCTCCAACAATAAAGAGGGTGGCCGCATCGCCGCGCGCGGGCTGGCCAAGGCTATCGGCGGCAAGGGAACCGTTTACATCAACTCGACCAATCCCAACGTGAGTTCGGTCGAGGACCGCGAAAAGGGGTTTAAGGAGGCGATGGCCAAGGACTTCCCGAACATCAAAGTGCTCGGCCCCGATTACAATCTCGATGACCCCAACAAGGCGACGCAGCAGACGGCGGCGGTGCTGGCGCGCGAACCCGATCTTGCCGGCGTGTTCGGCACCAACGTGTTCAGCGCACAAGGGGCGGGCGCCGCGGTCGTCAACGCTGGCCTTGGCGGCCACGTACAGGTCGTCGCCTACGACGCCACGAAACAGGCGATCGAATTGATGGAGCAGGGCGCGGTGTCGCTGGTGTTGGCGCAAAAACCGTTCGACATGGGCTATATGGCGCTGCAGTTCGCCGCGGCCGACGCCGCCGGCGTCACCAGCCTTCCACGCCGCGTCGAGACCGGCTTCGCCATCATCGACAAGACGAACGTCAAAGACCCCGCAATCGCTCGCTTCATCTACCAGGTGCCCGGCAAATAACACCCGCTTGCGTTCTCTTCTCCCGCGAAGTCCGTCGAAAGACAGGCGTCTCGCGGCGCCCTACGCGGGAGAAGGGGTTGCCTCCGGCCTCGACCCTGGCCGCCGGGAGCGCCGAGCGGCCGTGGGCCTCTAATTTCTAATACGGCAATCTCAAAAGACCGAGGAACTTGCTCGTGACCGAACGCGCAACGAGGCTGACCCTCACCCGCGCGTCCGCCGCTTCCGCCGGCGCGCGCACCCGCGCTCAACGCGTCGCTCTTTTTTTCAGCCGGATCTGGGCGTGGGCGTTCCTCGGCCTCATGGTCCTGTTCTTCGTAGTCTCGGTGCCGTTGACGACGGGGGGATCGGTCAATTTCCTCACCATCCGCAATTCCCAGAACATTCTGGTCGCGATCATTCCGGTGCTGCTCTTGGGGTTGGGCCAGACCTTTGTCATTATCGCCGCCGGCATTGATCTCTCGGTCGGCTGGGTCATGAGCCTCGCTTCTGTGCTCTCAGCGTTAGCGTTGCGCGCAGCATTCAACGGCGGCCTGCCGCTCTTTCCCTCGGTCCTCATTGGCCTGATCGCCGCCATTGCCGGCGCCGCGGCGGTCGGCCTCGTCAACGGCGTCATTATCGCAAAACTGAAGGTTCCGGCGTTCATCGTCACGTTGGGAACCTCGTTCATCGTGCGCGGAATCGCCTATCTCATGAGCGAGAACACGACCGTGATCGGCTTGCCGCCCGGCATCCGAGCCTACGGCAACGACGCGCTCGTCTACTACATTCCGGGCCAAGGCGGCGGCCTCCACTTCCTTCAACGGCCGGAAGTCAGCGGCGAGCTTCTCCGCCGCATGGACATCATCCTGCCTTATCCAGTCGTTGTGACGGCGTTCGTTGTCGCCTGGGCAATCTTCCTGCTCCACAAGACCCAATTCGGGCGCCACACCTACGCCATCGGCGGGAGCATGGACGCCGCGGTGCGCAGCGGCATCCCCGTCGATCGCCAACTCATTCTGATCTACATCCTGTCGGCCGCGACCTCCGGGATCGCGGGCTTTCTGTCGACCTTGCGATTCACAGCTGGTTCGGCGGTGATCGGCGATCCGCTGCTCTTAAGCTCGATCGCCGCGGTCATCATCGGCGGCGTCAGCATGTTCGGCGGCGCCGGAACTGTGATCGGGACGGTGATCGGCGCCCTCATCATCGCCGTGCTGACGACTGGGCTCGTGATGCTCAACGTCGACGCTTTCTGGCAGTTCATTGTCGTGGGAACCGTGGTCATTGTCGCGGTGCTGATCGACCAGTCGCGCGACCTCATCATTGGCCGCACGCGCGGAGGCGCCGCGCGATGAGCGAGGCCCTTCTCTCCATCCGCAACCTCACGAAAATTTTCGGCGGCCTCATTGCTGTCGACGGCGTGAGTTTCGATGTCGCGCGCGGCGAGGTGGTGGGTCTGCTCGGCGACAATGGCGCGGGCAAGTCGACGCTCATCAAATGCATCTCCGGCGTGCACGCGGCCGAAGACGGCGAGATCGTTTTCGACGACAAACCGGTTCAATTCGCAAGCCCGATGGACGCGCGTCGCGCAGGGATCGAGACGATCTACCAGGACCTGGCGCTCGCCAACAATCTCGACGTCGGCGCCAACATCTTCCTCGGCCGCGAGGTCAAGACGCGCCGCCTGGGCGGGCTCGTTCAGACGCTTGACGACAAACATATGCGTGAGCAATCGCGGCAGACGCTCGACTCCCTGCACATTCGCATTCCCGCCCTGACCGAGCCGATCGAGAAGCTGTCGGGCGGCCAGCGCCAGGCGGTGGCGATCGCGCGCGCGGTCTATTGGGATGCGCGGCTTATGATCATGGACGAGCCGACAAACAATCTCGGCGTGCCCGAGCAGCACAAGGTGCTGGAGCTCATCCGCATGCTCAAAGGCCGGGGCGTGCCAGTGATCCTCATCACCCATGTGATGCCGGATGCGCTCACGGTCACCGACCGCATCATCGTCATGCATCGCGGTCGAAAGGTAGCCGAGAAAATCACCGCCCGCACCAACGCCGAGGAGCTGGTGCAGTACATGGTCGGCGCGCGCGAGGATGCTGCGGCCTGAAGCGTCGCGTGCGATATCACGGATTCGCTGGCTGAACTTGACCCGGAGGAGCGGCCCTTGGTCCAATCCTGCGATGCGATCATCATCGGAGCGGGCCCAGCGGGCCTCGCCACTGCGGCGGCGCTTCGGTCGCGAGGGCTCAACGCCGCGATCCTTGAAAAGTCCGACGCTGTGGGCGCGGTCTGGCGGCGCCACTATGACCGGCTGCATTTGCACACCGATCGCGCCCGCTCCGCTCTCTCCGGCATGCCGATGCCGAAGGCTTACGGCCGCTACCCCTCGCGCGCTAACGTTGTCGAATATCTCGAGGCCTACGCGGCAAAGTTCAACCTGAAACCGGTCTTCAACGCCCCTGTTCGCGCGGTGCGGCGCGATGGGCGGACGTGGCGCGCCGAAGCGGGCGAGAACTCGCGAACCGCACCCATCGTCGTTATTGCAACCGGCTGGGCTGACTATCCCTACGCGCCGACATGGCCAGGCATAGACGAATTTGGCGGCCCGATCCTGCATTCGAGCACATATCGCAATCCGGCTCCTTTCGCCGGAAAGCGCGTGCTGGTGGTCGGCTATGGCAATTCCGGCGCCGAGATCGCGCTCGACCTCGCCGAAGCGGGCATGGACGTCTCCCTCTCGGTTCGCGGCCCAGTCAATATCGTTCCGCGCGAACTCTTCGGCGTGCCGATCCTTGTGTTTCCTGCCGCCGAGCAATGGCTCCCGCCCCGCGTGGCCGACGCGCTGAACGCGCCCCTGGTCCGGTTCGCGATCGGCTCGATCGAGCAGGTCGGCCTAAAGCGCTCCCTGAAGGGACCGCTCCAATCCATTGCGGAGGACGGGCGCGCCCCGCTCATCGAGATCGGCACGCTTGAGGCCATACGCGATGGAAGGCTCAAGCTTCGCGGCGACGTTGTGAGCTTCGCCCGCGAGAGCGTCGCTTTCAAGCACTCGGCCGCGGAGAGCTTCCACGCAATCATTCTCGCCACCGGCTTCCGTCCAGACCTCCGCACGCTCCTGCCCGACGCCAAGGACGTGCTGAACGCAACTGGAGCGCCGCTCGTCAGTGGCCGAGCGACCGCGGAGCCCGGTCTTTTCTTCTGCGGCGCCATTCCTTCGGCGCTCGGCCAATTTCGGCAGATCGGCATCGAGGCGCAACGCATCGCCGAGGCGGCGCAAGCCTAGGCGACGGGTCCGGTCAACCTCGAAGCTCGCGCCAGAACGGCCGAGCCGTCATTTCTTCATCTTCAGCGCCGCGCCATCGAACGTCGTCACCATCGCCTGCATCAACCCGTTCTTGGTGATGTAGGCATCCGAGCCCCGGTATGGCTCGGCGAGGAAATCGGCTGTCGCGACCCACTGAGTCGCGAACGTGTCACCTATCGTGGTGCTGTGCTCGACCTTGAAATTGATGCCCTTCAGTCCGCCGTCCTTCGAATCCTTGCAGAACCCGGCGAACATCTCGCCGATTGCTTTCCGCCCCGCGACGACCGCTCCGCCGGGCAGGTTGATTTGCCCGTCGTCCGGATATTGGGCGACGATGCGGCTCCAGTCACAATGATTGAGCGCGTCCATATGCTCGTCCAGCACCGCCTGAGCCGTGGCTTGGCGCTTGATTTCAGGCAGCGCCGACTGCGCCATTGCAATCACAGGCGCGGCAACCGCGAAACTGATCCCAACAAGCAGAATGATTCGATGCCTCATGTCGTCCTCCCGAGATATTTTTTTTCGCGCGATCTCGGGCGCACTGGACCAAGTCAGATACGCCGTGACCCGGAGAGACGCCCCAACCCGCGCAGAACGAGCGTACTCCCGGCCAAATGCGCCGACAAGTTCGTCCTATTCCGCCGAACCTCCGACGAGCTCCTCGACCCACTTGGGAACTGTCTCGCTCGCCGGCCCCAGGCGCTGCTCGTCGAACAGGTCCGCGTTGTCGGCCGCCTCGAGGTTGATTTCGCAGGTGCGCAAGCCATAGGCGCGCGCCTCGGCGACAAAGCCGGCCGCGGGATAGACGGCGCCCGAGGTTCCGATCGCGACGAAGAGATCGGACACGCGCAGCGCCCGGTCGATCAAGTCCATTCCGAGCGGCATTTCGCCGAACCAGACCACATGGGGACGCATTGCCGCGGCACGCCCGCAATCCGGACAAACGTGCGCGACGGTCAGGTCATCGAGCCACGGGCGAACCGCCTCGCAGCGACCGCAGCGGGCTTTTAAAAGTTCGCCATGCATGTGGATGACGGACGCTGACCCGGCGCGCTCGTGCAGATCGTCAATGTTCTGCGTCACAAGCGTGAGGGTCTCGCCGCGCTTGGCGAGCGCGTCCTCGAGCCGCGCGAGCGCGAAATGCGCCGCGTTGGGCTTGGCGTCGCGCAGGTTCCGACGACGCAGATCATAGAACGCGAGCACTGTTTCGGGCTCGCGAGCAAAAGCTTCGGGCGTCGCCAGTTTCATCGGGTCGAACTTCGCCCAGATTCCCTCGCCTTTCGTGTCGCGAAACGTGCCCAGGCCGCTCTCGGCCGAGATGCCGGCGCCGGTGAGGATGAAGATGTTTTCGGGCATGGCGGCGATATTAACGTCGTCCCCTTATAGCATTAGCAAGGCCTTGATCTTGGCGCGAACTTCGGCCAGCGCCCGCGGCTCCGCGACGCCCTTGCGGACGGCTTGGCGAGCGCGCCAATCGAGGCTCCTGACCTGGTCCGCAAGGACCGCGCTTGGCGGCCTCTGGCTGATTACGACCTCGAACACGTAGCCCTTGATTTTTGTCGTCATTGGGCAGCAAAGCGCCATCCCCCTGACCCCGTTATAGCGAGCCGGAGTCAAAACCAGCGCTGGGCGCCGCCCAGCCTGCTCGTGTCCCCCTTGCGGATCGAAGCGCAGCCACACGATGTCGCCGGCGTCCGGGACGTAAGTGCGCGTCACCACATCTCACGGCCCAGAGGCGGCCCGAAGTCAATGTCCTCCGGAAAGGTTTCTGGACGCATTTGATCGAGCAGCGCGTCCAGTTCGTACGGGTCGGCCTTGATCGGCTCGATGACGATACGTCCGCCTTCTTCACGGATGTCAACGGCCTGGTCGACAGCGATCGACGATGCGGCCAACACAGAGGCGGGAATGCGTACTGCGGCGCTGTTTCCCCACTTCTTGATCAGCATCTTCATAACGGGGGTTCCTTCGCCGGCGCGGCGAGTGGCTTGGGCTTAAAAGTATATACAATGTATATACCAGCGTCAACCGACGCCCGCCCTAGCGCCCGTGCAGCGCGAGCGCGATCTGCACGATGGCGGCGATGAGTTCGAGCACGATCAGGATCACGATCGCCGCTTCGAGCCGCGTCGCGCGGTCGGCGTCGATGATGTCGGTCAGCGCCTGCGCGGTGTCGCCGATCACTTCCAGCTTGCGCTTGAGAACGTCGGACCGTTCGTGCAACTCATATTCGTCCGTGAGGCGCGCGTACAGGCGTTCAAGCTCAGGGTGGTCCCACAGCACGTCCGGCTTCTCCTCGACCGCGACGCGGCCCGAGACACGGTGCTGGGCCAGCAGCGCCTGTCCGATGAGCCTCAGCATCGCGCGTCGCCGGAACGGAGGCCTGCCGGTCGCCGCGAGCTTGGCCGCAAACGGCTCGATCACGTCGAACACTGCATTGACCTCGCGCTCGTCGCGCGC
>DATCEJ010000171.1:0-6518 GCA_036510135.1 Roseiarcus sp.
TTCTCGATCAGGGCCAACGATGAATTCTATGCGATGGGGCGAGAGAGCCGGAGCTAAGCCGCGAGCGAGCCGCGCTCACGGCTCCCGCCCAAGTTTTCAGATCGCCCTGTAGACCTCCGTCTCGAACGCCTGGAACGCAGGAACGGACTTGACGTCGAAGAACGGCAGGATTTGTGTCGCGTAGACGCCCGCCACGCCTCTGGTCGGATCGATCCAGTAGTACGAGTTGGCGAGGCCTGCCCAGGCGAGCGAGCCAGCTGAGCGTCCGGTCGGCAACGGCTCCGGATTGATGAGGAACGACAGCCCCCATTGCATGCCCTCAATGAACTCGACATCGTTCGAGATCGGCGGCTGCGCCGTCCTCAGCGGGCGAACGCGCACGTCGCCCGCGGCGTTCTGGCCCATGAGCCTGACGGTTTCGGGCTTGAGAATCCGGGCGCCGTTAAAGGTCCCGTCGTGCAGGAAAACCTGCGCGAATTTGAGATAGTCGCCGACCGTGCCGTAGAGCCCGCCGCCGCCCATCTCGAACTCCGGTTCCTGCGGGATCTCGGTGTCCGTCGCCACCAATCCCTCTGGCGTGCGCGCGTGGATCTTGGCGAGCCGCTTGCGCTGCTCATCGCCGATTTTGAACGCAGTATCTTTCATGCCGAGCGGATCGAAAATGGCCTCCTTCATGTAGCGGCCAAGCTTCTGGCCCGTCACGGCCTCCACCGCCTTGCCGGCGAAGTCGATGCCGACGCCGTATTCCCATTTCTCGCCGGGGTCGAAGATCAAAGGCGCCGTGAGCGCGGCGTTGGCGCAAGAGATGATCGGAGGCGTTCCCGTTTTCTCCAGGTAGCGCGTGATGTCGGCGCTCCAGAAGTCGTAAGAGCAGCCGGAGGTGTGGGTGAGGAGGTGCCGGAGCGTGACGTCGCGGCGCGCCGGCCGCGTTTTCGGATTGCCGTCGGCGTCGAAGCCTTCAAGCACCATCGGATTGGCGAGCCCGGGGAGTACGGCCTTGATCGGCGTATCCAGCGACAACCTGCCGCGTTCGACTTGCTGCATGGCGCAGGCGCCGGTGATCGCTTTGGTCATCGAAGCGATCCAAACGACCGTATCCGCCGTCATCGGCTCTCCCGAGGGGAGAGCGCGCTTGCCGTAGCCGCCCTCGAAAATCGGGCCGTCTCTTGTCGCAGCCGCGGCGACGACGCCCGGTACGTCGCCCGAATCGGCGGCCTGCTTCAGGACAGACGCGATCCTGCTCGTGTTCGCCATCGTGTTCCTCCCTGCCTGGCTGGCTTTGGCGCCAGCCCCGGCAACGATCCTGTCGGCTTTCGCGGGTCGACGCAACTTGGCGACGCTGCAAGTTTCGGCGCCGTGATCGGGCGAACGACGGAGACGCAGCTTTCCTCAGTGCGAAAGCGCGCTCTCCATGCTCAACCCGATCGAAAGCAGTCGATCGTCGTCTCCTGCCGGCGCAAGAAACTGGACGCCGGTCGGCAGACCGGCAGCGTCCGTTCCGGATGGCAGGGCAAGGCCGCACATCCGGAGCAAATTGCCGAGGAACGTATAGTGGATCGCGCGCAGGTTGACGACGCGGAACAGTTCGTCGTCGCCTTCGAGCGGAGCAAGGGCCGGGGCGGTCATGGGCGTCGCGGGCAACACCAGGAGCGCTCCCTTCAATTCGCCGGTTAGCCCTGCGATGAGCTCCTCGCGGCCGCGTTGCAGGTTGAGCGCGTCACGCTCGGGGACGCGTCCCCCCAAGGCTCGCTTCAGAACGCGGCGATCCATGCGTTGAGCGTCCGGGGAATCAAAGATCGCGCGGTGTTCGGCATAGGCCTCGATCGCGACGAACGAACCATATTGCGCAGAGAGCGCGCGCATTGCGCCAATCTGGGGGATAGGCCTCGAGGTCATTTTGGCGCCGGCCGCGGCAAGCCGCTTCAAGGTCTCTTCAAGATTGGCCGCGACCGCGGGCTCGGCGTCGTCAATGCCGCTCTTGTCGGGCACGACGAACTCGACGCCGCTGAGATCGAGCGGGCGAACTGGCGTGTGCGACTGGCCGCGCAACGCCATGTCGATCAGCACGCAATCCTCGACCGTGTGCGCCATCGGACCGATCGTGTCGAGCGTGCGTGACAACGGAAACACGCCCTGCTTGTCGATTCGCCCCTCGCTGGTCTTGAACCCGACGATGCCGCAGAAGCTGGCGGGCGCGCGGATCGAACCGCCGGTGTCGCTGCCAATGGCGCAAGGCGCAAGGCCGCCGGCGACCGCGACTGCGGCGCCCGATGATGACCCTCCGGCGATCCGAGGCGTCGCCGGATCGCGCGGATTCCTCGGCGTGCCGAAATGCGGATTGAGCCCCAGGGCCGAGAAGGCGAATTCCGAGAGATTGGTCTTGCCCAGCGCCACCATGCCCGCCCCAGCCAGATTGGCGACGATCGGCGCGTCGCGCTCTTTGGGCGGCGACTCGGCATAGAGCGCCGACCCTGCGGTCGTGCGCTCGCCCGCCATGTCGACAAGGTCCTTCCAGGCGATGGGAACGCCATCGAGAGGGCCCGCCGCGCGTCCCTCACGACGACGCTTGCGGCTCGCTTCCGCTTCCTCAAGAGCGCGCTTGCGCGTGACGAGAATGAACGATGGATTCCCGCGGTCGCGCTCGATGCGATCCAAAAAGAATTCCGCAACCTCGACCGGATCGAGGCTGCCTGTCGCGATGAGACGCCCGATTTCCGCGGCGGATCGCGTTTCCAGATTGTCGATCATGTTGCTAGAGGCCTCCGTTCCCGCGAGCCTATCGCGAACGTTCGTTTCAGCAAACAACGAAGGTAGACCGCAGCAATGGCGGCGACGTTTGAGACAGAAGAGGCAGAAGCAAGGTGTTTTATGACAGACCAGCCCGGCGCGGAATAGGCGCCGGGCGCTTGCGGAGCGTAGCTCAGTTGGTTGTCATCGTGTTCAGATCGATGGCGCCGCCCATTGCTTCGTAACCGGCGGCGTTCGGATGAAGATTGTCGCCCTTGCCGTATTTCGGCAGAGCATAGCCGGGCTTCTGCGGATCGACGATGACCTTGTCGAAGTCGATGATTCCATCGAAAGCGCCGCTGCGAATGAAGTCGTTCAGCGCCACACGGATCTTCTCTTTCTCGGGCGTGTAGTAGCCTTCGAACGGCGTGCCCACGAACGCGTCTCCGAAAGGCGTGAGCGTCGCGCCGATGATTCGCAACCCATGGGCGTGGGCGCGCGCGATCAGTTGCTTGTATCCATCGATGATCGCCTCGGCGGTCGGCTCCGGATCGTGCAGCGCCAAGCCGCTGCCGGGCCAACCAACGTCATTGATGCCCATCATCAGGATGACCGTGTCGGCCTTCGGCTGACTGAGGACGTCGGTGTCGAAGCGCGCCAGCGCATTGGTTCCCATCCGGTCGGACAAAACCTTCGCGCCCGAGATTCCCTCGTTCAAGACCGCCACAGGCGGTCCGCCGACCTTTGCGAGCCGCTCGGCCAGGCGGTCGGGCCAACGGTCGTTGCCATCGACCGTTGAGCCATCGCCATCGGTGATCGAATCGCCAAATGCGACAACGGCGCGCGCGCCAGCCGGCGCGTCGACCAGGATCTCGCTCAAGACAACGCGTTGCGTCAGCTTGGAATCGGCCTTGAAGTCGACGTCGGCAACCTGGTTTCCGGCCCCGACGTAAGCGGTTTGATGTCCGTCCCAATGGATAGTGCTCAACGGCGTGACTTCCGGGAGATAGAGGCTGACCGAGACGAGCGCGAGCGGATCGACGCTCATGTCCACGGGGTCGCTGATCGCGGGCGCGCCGGGAGGAATGACGATGGTGGGATTTCCGCCGAACGTCACCGCGTGACCGGAGCCGTCCTTGGTCTTGCCGCCCTCTCCGGCGAGCGCGATCGTCGCTGCGCCAATCGTCAGCGGCGTCGTTCCATATTCATTCGAAAGCACGATCCGCACACGGCTGCCGCCGATGCTCAGGCGCGCAGTCTGGCGGATGGTCTGCTTCCACAGGTTGGCGGGGATGCCGAGCGGCACAGGAAAGTCCGGTCCCCAGGCCGGCTGCGGGCTCGACGTCCAGGAGCCGATCCAATTGCCGGCGTCCGCGGCCCTCGAGGCAGGAGAAAATCCAACCACGGCGGCAAGCGCGAGTGCAAAACATCCCGCGCGCCAATTGACCTTTGCGATGGCGGACGCACAGCGGGAACCTACACGGTCATTCATGTCTTCCTCCCCAGTTTCTTTGGACGACTAGCAACACACACTTGGTGCGTTCATCGGCGACTAATGTTTGGCGAAGTGCGGATCAGAGTCAACACAACCGATTGGCGGGCGTGCGCTTGTGGTGGCTCTCGCAAACACAAGCCGCGCTCAACGATCGCGCTGTGGTACATGGTTTGAACTGTTGGCGAGGAGGCGATCTTGCGACCCTTAAGCGCAATCTTGATTCTTGCGGCCGCCGTTGCATCGGCCGCGCCGGCCTTCGCCGCCGACGCGCGCCTGGCAACAATGCGCAGCTTTTCGCGTTCACGTTCAGCCACGATGTGAACTGGACGTCGAAGACGAAGTGAGGCGCCGCGTTCCTTCTCCCTTTCGAGACGGCGGCGCCGAAGGCTCCCTCATCCCCGAGCCCTCTCCCTGAGGAGAAGGCAAGAACAGGAGACCGAACGATGTCGATCACCCCGAAACCGCCCCAGATCATCCCCTATCTCTATTGTCGCGACGTGCCGGCCGCGCTCGATTTTCTCTGCCGCGCCTTCGGCTTCAAGGAAGAGATGCGGCACGGGACGCCGAGCGGCGGGATGCACGGGGAAGCGTCATTTCAGGGCCAGCTCGTGATGCTGGGACAGGGCGGCGGTGAGGACAGCCTCACGACGCCGAAGGCGGCTGCCGGCGCGACGATGGGCGTGTTCATCTACCTCGACGAGGTCGACAAGCACTACGAAGTCGCCAAGGCCGCGGGCGCGGAAATCGTCCATCCGCCGAAGGATGTCGACTACGGCCGGACCTACTGGGCGAACGACCCCGAAGGGCGCCCCTGGTTCTTCGCAACGCCGAAGTAACGCGGTGAATTGCGCCCGCGGGGAACCGTGCTCGTTCTCTCCCACGGTCACATTCCGCTGGAAATTTCGCCAACCGCCAGCGGCGGCTGAGCCTCCTTCGCTCCGCTTGCGCGGCTAGGTAATTTTACGCATTGCCGATAACCCTGCTCTACGCGCTATGGCTTCCGCCGTGATCAGGATTGTGTGTTCGTTGCTCGCCGCAACCGTTCTGAGCCTCCTTCTTTGGGAAGCAGGCCGCGCTGCGGCTGACAATCCTCCAACGATCGCGCCCCAAAGCGGCCCATTGGACGCAGGCATGGGCTTCAGCTTTCCAAACATCAAAACGCGGCGCGCCTTGAGCGGCGTCGCTTGTCCCCCGAGCCGATCTCATGAGCGCCTCTGCCTCGCCGTGTTCGATGAAGGCGCCGAAGCGCGTCATCTCACCATCAACGGCGACGCTTATCTCCCCGACAACGAACAAGTGGCGCTGCGGCCGAGGAATATCGAGCTCGATGCGGAAGCAGCGGCCACCGACGGCGCGTTTTATTATGTCGCGGGGTCGCACAGCGCGAAACGGAATGATTGCGGCAACAATCCGGAGAGCCGCCATGTCGTCCGTTTTCGCGTCGATCCCAAAAGCGGCCGGGCGCTGAGAAACGTGCTCGGAACCCTCGTCGACTATTCCGATACCGATCGTCTCTGGTCCATCATGTCGACAACGGCCCAATTGCAGCCTCACGTTGGCGACAGCATGTGTTTGGGGGCCGAGCCTCCGCGGGACGCCCCACAACTTTCGGGCAAACGCGGCGTCAATATCGAAGGCCTCGCGATCAAGAACGGGCGACTGTTCTTCGGCTTTCGTGGGCCCGTGGACGACGGGAAGGCCCATATCCTGGCGGTCAACGCGGATGGATTGTTCAGCGGCAAAGATGCGCATCCGATGCGGATCAGCATCAAGGTTGGCGAAGGCCGGGCGATCCGTGACCTGCTTGCGGTGAGCGACGGCATCCTCGTGCTGGCCGGCCCCGACGACGATGAGAAAAATGCGAGGGTCGGGTGGGCCGTCTTGCGCTGGGACGGGCAAGAGACGTCCAGTCCCAACGGACAAATCAAGACACTGGCCTTTTTGGATCTGAGCAACGTGAAGCTGCATTCCTGCGATCACGAACCACGACCCGAGGCCTTGGCCGTCACCTCTGACAAAGCTGGCGAACCCTACCAGGCGCTGATTTTCTCCGATGGCATGTGCGACGGCGGCGCGCTCCGTTTCACGATTCCGCGTTAAGGCTTCGCCCTGCCCCACCCTCCCCCGGTCGGGGTGACGATCTCGACCGCCTCGCCCGCCTCGACCCTGGTCTCCACGCAACCTGGCAATGTCTCGATGCGGCCGTCATTGCGCCGGACGGAATTGCGGCCGAGTTCGCCCGGCTCTCCACCCATCATGCCGGAGTGGGCGACCGCGCGAAAACCACTGAGGATCG